>JAJBBL010000138.1 GCA_020532365.1 Candidatus Cloacimonadota bacterium
AAATACTTTGTTGATTCTCGGCAGAGTCTTTCTCTTTCAGCTCCGTCGAAGAGGTGGTCTTTAGTAGTAGCTTCTGCTACTGCCAAGATTACTGTATCAAAAAGCTCAGTTGCTTTTTTCAGTATATCGATATGACCATTGGTAATAGGGTCAAAACTACCAGGATAGATCGCTATATTCTTCATTTCTTTTCTAAGGCTTTCCTTCTAATCTCTTCTAATTCTTCAACCTCTTTAGGGATGCCGATAGATAAGTTTTCCCCGCCATTCTCTGTGACAAGTATGTCATCTTCGATCCTAATTCCGATCTCCTCTTTTTCTATATATAACCCCGGCTCTACGGTTATTACATTACCCGGCTCGAGGATGGTATCTCCCCAGAATACATCGTGAGTATCCATACCTAAGAAGTGTGATACGCCGTGCATATAGTAGTTTCGCACTTCTGATTTATCTTTGATCAATTTAAGTCTGAAGAGGGCTTCAGTGAGTAGCTCAACAGTCTTTTGGTTCAGATCTTTAAGGGTTATGCCTGGTTCAACGGTATTGATAATAGTCTTCTGGACTTGCAGTACTTCTTCATAGACCTCTTTCTGTCTTTTAGTGAAGCTTTTTGCTATGGGGAAGGTACGGCTTATGTCAGCACTGTAGTTGTTGTACAGAGCGCCAACGTCGAGCAATAAAAGTTTATTAGCTTGAAGTTTTTGGTTATTTTCTCCGTAGTGTAGAGTCACCGCATTCTTACCACCGGCAACGATAGGTTTAAATCCCCAGTTTCTCACGCCGTTCATCAGCATTTCGTTATATATAAGTGCTTCAACTTGGTATTCAAACATTCCAGCTCTTGCATTTTGATAAGCGTTATCGATTCCGAGCCCTGTGACCTCTATTGCTCTTTTAAGCTGTTCAACTTCCCATTCATCCTTTTTCATTCTTAATGGGTTGATGAGTTTAGCCAAGTTATCTATGGTGATAGAAGGGTTTTTCTTTATGATTTGCTCGGCAAAAAACTGGTTTTTAGTCGGCGGTTCATATAACTTAACCGCATCCATTTCGAGGAAAAGTCGGTGTGATATCGAGAGCTGGCTTGCGAGCACTCTTTCAAACTCATCGAGGTAGAATACACCGTCAATCTTACTTATCTCTTGAGCCTCTTCTTTACTCATCTTGGCACCATCCCATACAATCCGTTCGGGTATAGTCCTTTCGATAAATAAGTTTGTGTTGAGTATCCCTTTAGTTTTAGACATCAGAAGGATTGCCTCAGGTGTGTTAAGGCCTGTTAGGTAATAGAAATTATTGTTCTGAACAAAGGAAAAGCTGTCATCTTTTGCTGCAAAAACGACAAGCATACAGCCGTTTTCTAAAACTGAGCTGAGTTTTTCCCTTCTGGTTTCTAATATTTTGTCTTTCATAGTACCACCTTATAATAGTTAACTTAATACTCATCCTTAGGAAGATAGATATAAGTCAATAAAAAAACTTAAGTGAACCTTGCCAGTCAAGGTGAATTTTGTTGCGGAAAGCACATTGTAATAAAGAGTTAACACGTGTCTTTTTACTTTGATATAAGAGGTTATTATTGGCGACTCTCCTGATGCTTTACTAAGATGATCTCGACGATGACGAGGAGTAATACTAAAAAGAAAAGATGTTTCCATATTTCAATTCCGGTTCTACTCATCATAATCTGAGACTCCCATTCTTGGTCGAGAATAGCGATATTGTTATGTTTTTCAACGGTAAGTTTTTCAAAGTCACTGAGGTTATACTCTATGTTAACTGCGAGGTGTTGGTTCTCCTCCTTCCCTTCAGGTATCTGATAGATACCGGGCTGTTTGACTGTATAAGTGCTTCTGTTCGTTGTATATAGTTCACCGCCGGGTAGTAATACTTGATTTTGTGGAAGGGTAATCTTCTGTCCAACGGTAGTTTGCAAGGAGCTAAGGTTTGAGCAGTAGAGGAAAGTTCTGTAAGCCATCACAGGGAAGAGTGGGTCTACTAATAGTTCGCTTTGGTAGTTATTAAGATCAAATAGCCATATTACTTCACGCTTATTTTCCAAGACTAATGGGATAGTGTCAGCTTGGACGAGTGTATTGGCATTCCCTTTTAGGGTGCCCTTCCAATATCCAAGAAGATTTATACGATCTTGGTCAGATTTTTCAAAGATAGAGAAGATAGGGTGGTAAAGATTCAGATAGGAGATGCGGAGCTGTTCTTGTTGAAATTCTAATGAGCTGAGCCCGAGCACAGTCTGATAATACTCTTGCCAATTGGAGGTGATCTCTTTAGAAGGTAGGTGTAAGATGCCAATATTGTCCTCTTTCAGTCTATCTAAAAGGAATCTCAACTTAGGGGTAAGCTCTTTTTTATCATAAACTATGACAAAGCCTACATCGTTGATTTTCTCATAAGCAAGGTCATCTTCTCGGTAAAACCTGACGTTACTCCCTCTTTTGGTGTATATTCCTAATACTGAGCTCAATGGCAACGGTAATTTAGAGTCGTCCGATATGACGGCTATTTGAGGATTCTGCTCATTATAAAAGCTGAAGTAGCTCTTGTTATCAAACTGAAGTCTCTCGTTTCGTATTGAGACAAAACCGCTATACCAGCCGGGATCATCAGTTTGCAAATCAAAGTATTCTGTTTTTTTTTCAAATGGGTTAAGATTGAAAGCCTTTTCGGCTACAATGCTGCCATTAACAAGGAGCAGTCCAACTACGTCTGACTGTTCATAAGGGGAATGGTTAACGAGTTCAAAGGCTAATCTTTTCTCTACTTTTCTCTCAATAAAATCCTCTTCGACTCTTGCATTTTGGCAGCTCAAGTTATTCCAATCATCCTTATCAGAGGTGGGGATGATTAGGAGCGGATATTCAGTTTTTTCTGGTAATTCTTGCTTTCTGAGGTTATTGATCAGGTATATTTCTCTATTGAAGAGCTGTGTCTCTTTAAGTTTATCGTTAGCGAGTTGAACAAGATCGTTCAGATGTGTAGGTAGTGCTGTTAGTTCGATGTTCCCTAACAAGCTTTCCGGTATTTTACCATAATGGATATTTGCGTAAAGTTTATTCCATTCATCATCTGAGGTGATAAGGGTAACAACATCTTTATCGGTCAGTTTATCGTTAATTTTCTTAATAAAATCTTTACCCACTTCAAGATCAGTTCGGGTATCAACTAAGTAGTCCATACTGTACGATGTATCGAGTATGATGGCGATAGCGGTGGGTGAGTGTTTTGCCCATTTATTGAAGATAGGTGATTTAATAGCAGGTCTTGCTATGGCAAGGATGGTGAGCAGGATAATTAGTGTACGGATGATAAGCAGGAGGATGTTTTTGAGTTTGATTTTACTCTTCTGTCTTTGTTGGCTTGCCTTGATATGTCTAATGGTGCTAAAGATGACCTGTCGCGGTTTTTTTGCCACAAAGAGGTATATCAGGATGGGAACAGTCGCTGCCAGGGTCAAGAATAGGATTGAGGTGTTAAGGAATGAGAGTTGGAACATTAGAGGCCTCTAAACTTGCCATACAATTGATTTTCAGGGTAAACTCTTGTAGTTGACATATCAGAGTGTAAAGGAGATAGCAGTGACCAAAGAGTAGTAGTTCTTTCTCACATCGATCAATGAATAGCTCACATCTATCTGGAACGAGCTAATCTCGTATCCAGTACCCACACTAATAGTGTTATCTCTTATGTTTATCAACGATTTACCATTAATACCTACCCTAAGGGGCACATAATACTCAATTCCACCGATAACCCCATATCTTATATTCTGCTGTATACCAAGATGATAGGTGTTTTTAGATTTGAAGTCGAATTTTCTTGAGAGTCCGCTCACGACAAAGTTCTGCTCATCGCCCCATTGGATACCGAGCTGTATTTTACGGTCGAGTTTTTTGTTAGGCTGATCTTTCCAATATACTTTGCTCATCACGTTTGGTATTTTCATTCCAAAGTTAATAGTGTCATAACTGGTAGCAGCTCCTAAGTCGACAGCGTATCCTAATCCTCTACTATCGATGAAGAGGTCTCTTTGGTAAGGCGATTCAGTGTTAGTATTTTGCTCGGATAGATAGACCATTCTACCACTTAAAAAGCTGATGCTTAGCCCCATTGCAAATTGTTGATTACTATCAGCAATAGAGAGTTTATAAGCATTAAGGTAGTAGTTTGAATAGTAGTGTTTATCAAGACTGTCTGATATTTGATGATGATCCATATTAAGGTTAACGAGGTTATGATAGTTAAACCCTATTTTTTCGGTATCAAAACCGAGGTAGGTAAGATACTCCCCTTTCCATTCCAGGCTCTTTTTTGGCGGCATACCCAGGTTATCATAGGTATTGTTGTTGCTATGGAAGAGTCTAAAGCTGGAGGCAATAGTAGCGGTTTTGCGATAAACGAGGAGTGCTGGATTACCGTTAGCCGTGTGTGTGCCAAAGGGATTAGTGACGTTAAGTCCACCAGTTGCAATAACTGCAGGTGAGTGTTCATTTTCTACATTATGGTAGTCATAGTTATAGATAGGGTTTGCGAAAAGGTGGGTGCCACAGGGTATTATGAGCAATAAAAGGAGTATTAAACCGATTATTTGATATCTATTGGACTGTTTTTGCATTCTGTTCATAACTCCATTTTCTTTGTTTATTGCTCGACTTCATTCTATTTTGAATATTATTCTCAAGTTTTTCATACAGCTTAACTGCTGGGTAGTATAGTCCAACCCCATAGATTACACCAAAGATAACGTCAATAAAATAGTGATAATGACAGAAAACCGTGGCTATCATTATGAGTATTGGTATTGGTGATAGATAGTAGCCGAGTTTACCAAAGTAGTGACCCGCGGCGATAGTGGCGGTTATTGCGAGTGCTACGTGTGAGCTTGGAAATGCTGAGCCGAAGTGGTTAGAGTGAGTGTAGATAAAAGCCATTATATGTCTGAAGGGACCACCTTTATAAGTTGTGGCTATCTCGGCCAGTTCTGGGAAGTATCTACCACCGACTACTGGGAGTATTAGGTAAGTTAAGTAGCAAGCATAGAAGGAGAAAACAACGGTAAAGGTGTATTTCACAAAACTTTCACGCTTCTTGAAGTATACTAAAAGCCCAACACCTGGAAATAAAATATAATAGGTGAAGTAGGCGAAATAGAGTATCTCTTGGACAAAGACATTGTTTTCGTATCTCAATCCCCATTCGACAACCGGCTGATAGCCAAACATCCATTGATCAATCTTCATAAAGAAAGGGTCGATAAACTCGGGAAAGAAGACTTTGTTGGCGATAGTGGTAACTTCAAAGAAATAGCCAAACAGGATGAACGGATACCAGTAACGGAGGAAAGTTATAATCTTTCCACTCTTTTCATTATACCCCTTAATAAGTACGTAAATGAGAATGGAAATGATGACAAACGCTCCAAGATGATAGCCTGCTCCGTTAATCCTTGAGCTTCCGACGGCTATCAAAACGATGTTGATCAGAATGTAGATAAATACAAGCAGATCAAAAGAGTGAATCTTAGTTTGTCTTGTCATTAGGTAATACTTTTGTCAAACACGCGATAAGTTTTGTGAACTGTTGCGCCGAGCTTTTTAGCCACGTTATTCATCTCGTAATTATCTTCCAATACCCACGAAAACTCCCCTTCATTATACCCTTTTGCCAAGCCATTTTTAAACGTGTGATAATAGAAGAGGCCGTCGATACCCCGCTTCTGATATTCTTTAATCAAACCCATCACTAAGACTCTTAATCTGGACAGCTTATTTTTATAGTAGAGTGCTTTAAAGGCGCCAAAGGGTAGCACACGCCCTTTCATTTTCTTAAGGATAATATTATAGTCGGGCAACGCCACAGAAAAACCGACCGGCTCATCATTGTAATAGGCGATGAAAACGAGATCCGGGTCGACTATTGGGAGTAGAGTTTTAACTAAATTGTCGAACTCCTTAGTAGTCATCGGAACAAATCCCCAGTTACGTTCCCAAGCGCTTCTATAGATGGTAAAGATAGTTTCTAAGTCTCGCTTTAGATCTTCTTTGTTTTTTGCCAGCGAAGTCACTTTAACCCCTTCTTTTTTGTGGATAATATCGGCAAAGCGCTGCAGTCGGTCTGGTATATTATCGCTAATCATATGATAGGCATAGAGATCCTTGCTTTTGACAAAGCCGTGGTTAAGGATTAAGCTTTCGTAGTAGGGAAGATTGTGGGTCATCATAACAAATGGTGGGGTGGAAAAGTTGTCGATTAAAAGACCACATTCATCATTCACAGACAGGTTCATTGGACCTCTAATAATGTCACAGCCATGTAGTTTCAGCCAATCAGTTGCAGTCTTGAGGAGTCTATCGGCGACTTCTTGGTCGTCAACAGACTCAAAAAAGCCAAAAAAGCCAACATTATCGTTGTGAAAGAGGTTATGTTGTTTGTTGGTGTGTGCAGTAATACGGCCGACTATTTTTCCATTCCGTTCGGCGAGGAAGAGTTGAACTTCTGAGTGGTCGTAATATGGGTTTTTTGAAGGGTTAAAATAGTTCATTTGATCCCCTATAAGGGGTGGAACCCATACCGGGTCATCTTTGTAGAGCCCGAAGGGGAAAGTCACAAATTTCTTAATGTCTTTAGGGTGTTTAATAGGTCTAACTATTGTTTGTTCCATAACTTAAATCTCTCCTAAGTTTTTTGATACAAAAAAGTTAACGATGCCCATCAGAACAGAAAAGACCAGGAAGCTGGAAAAATACCCGCTATATCCCGGAATGAAATAGCTCACAAACGGTGGGAGCAATACAATCATATACTGAGCAAACCTGATCTGCTTGAATGCAAGGATGACGATCATCGCCAAAACAGCAACGATTAACATCGGAATAAAAGCGAAAAATGAGACAAATCCGATGAAAGAGAAAAGACCTCGACCACCCTTAAACTTGTTGGTAACCGGTAAACAATGTCCTAAAATCATCGCAAAGCCATAAACCATCAATAGCTTTGGATCAATGATTTCAATAGCCAAACGGCCGAATATTAACTTGATTAACTGAAGGTATATGTATATCTTGCCCATGTCGACTATGCCGACAAGCACGCCAAGCGTCTTACTTACGTTTTGATAAATATTTTCAGTGTCAGGGTGTCCTGTGCCAACTTTATATATATTGAGTCCTTTGAAGTTTTTAGCGATAAGTCTCGCTGTGGAAAAACAGCCTATTGCGTAGGAAACGATAATTAAAAGTATAATGATAAGTGGGTATGGAAGCATTCTATCTCCGTAAAAATTATTTTAGTTTTCTCGATGACCAAAAATAGCCGAGCCTATTCTCAACATATTAGCACCCTCTTCAATGGCTATTTGATAGTCGCCTGACATCCCCATTGAAAGGATTTCCATATCGCAGTTTTCAATTTTCTCAGCTTGTAGTCGCTCATAAATTTCTCTTAGCATAACAAAACACTCTCGGATTTCAGTAGCATCGTCAGTTAGCTTACTAATGGTCATCAACCCTTTGATTTTGACATTGCTAAATTGACTGATTTGACGAACCGCTTCAAGAAGCTCTGAGTAATCAGGAGCGAAACCGGATTTACTCTCTTCACCTGAAGTATTTATTTGAAAGAGTATAGGTTGGATACGCCCTATTCTCTTAGCGCTATTGTTCAGGGATTTCGCCAAAGAAATAGAGTCTATGGAATGGATCAACGCTGGATTCAACGATAAAAGTTTATTGATTTTATTGCGCTGCAGGTGTCCGATGAAGTGAAACTCAGGTGATGGTTGGTTTAGTAACGGTATTTTTTCTTCAGCCTCTTGGACACGATTTTCGCCAATATACTCTATTCCTGCGAAAGTTGCTTGGTTGATTAGCTCGACCGGATGTGTTTTAGTCACAGCTATTATTTTAATAGTTTCAGGGTCAACTCCGACCTTTGTAGCGGTGTCGCTGACGATCTTTTTTATTTCTCGGTAATTCTCTTGAATATGACCGTAGTTTTCTTCTTTTTCCATCTTGTAATTCAATCTCCAATTTTCTGACGCGTATAACCTATTATCAGATTGATAACCTCGGATAAGTGTCAACAAAAAAGTAGTTTGAAGCTCGATCTTAGAGGGTGTAAAAAAGTGAGTTTACGGTCAACTTTCTCTGATTTTCAGTGTGCTTTAGAGGTCAACCATTCTATCTCTCTATGTGATAGCAGTTTACAATCCCTCATCTAAGGGGTGTCTAAGGAGAATAGTCGTAGGCGGCCCTAAGCCGCCTACGACTATTCTCCTTACTTTCCTATAGGGTGAAGGGTTGAAAATATGAGGTTAAATGGGTGTTGTTTTAGAAGGCAAAGATGGGGAGAGAAAACTCTTGTTTGA
>JAJBBL010000151.1 GCA_020532365.1 Candidatus Cloacimonadota bacterium
AATCCTCGACGGCATCAATCTGGATATACCAGAAGGGAAGAAAACCGTTCTCGCCGGACAAAGCGGAAGCGGTAAATCTGTGCTTATGAAAACCGTGATAGGGCTAATTAAGCCTGTTGCAGGCAACGTGTTTGTAGACGGTGAAGATGTCTTCAGCCTTGATAAGAAAGAGTTGAATAGATTGAGAAGGAAAATGGCACTTCTGTTTCAAGGCTCTGCTCTGTTCGATTCGATGAATGTATACCAAAATGTCGCCTTCCCTTTGGTCGAACACCAAAAAATGAGCCAAGATGAAATACTAAAAGAAGTGTCTGAAAAACTCTCCTTGGTTGGATTAGAGGGTGTCTTTTATAAAATGCCACCTGAGTTGAGCGGCGGAATGAAGAAAAGAGCAGCGTTGGCTCGTGCAATTATTCTTAACCCTAAATATATCATCTATGACGAGCCTACAACCGGTCTTGACCCCACCATTTCAAGCGATATAATAGACCTGATCAATAAACTTCACCTTAAATATCAAAATACAGGGGTCATAATAACTCACGATATTGATTGTATCGATAGAACTGCTGAATATATGGTCGTTATTGGTGAAAAAAAGATAAAATATGCCGGTGACTATCAACGCTTTCTTATGACTGAAGACCCATACTGCCAGCAGTTTATCAGAAGATAGAGAATTATAGAGTAGGATAAAACTTTTTAAGAGGAGAATATGAAGATAGCATCAATCGTAGGAGCACGACCACAGTTTGTGAAGTTAGCACCGTTTTCTAAGAAAATCAGAGAAAAAAATCACGAGATTATTATCCATACAGGCCAACATTACGACGTAAATATGTCAGCCTCTTTCTTTAAGGAATTAGATATACCAAACCCCGATTATCACTTGGAGATAGGGTCTGATACGCACGCTAAACAGACAGGTAAGATGCTTGCTGAATTAGAAGACGTGTTTGTTAAAGAACAACCGGAATTAGTCGTTGTCTTTGGTGATACTAATAGCACGTTAGCCGGCGCTCTCGCTGCAGCTAAGCTACATATTCCGATACTCCATATCGAAGCGGGGTTAAGAAGTTTTAATCGAAGAATGCCAGAAGAAATTAATCGAGTGGCAACCGATCATATATCAAGCTTCCTCTATGCTCCCACAGAAGCTGCTATGATTAACTTAAGCAAAGAGGGGCTGGAAGACATCTCGTATCTGACCGGAGATATAATGGTCGACTCACTTAAATTAGCACTTGAGAAATCTAAAGGGAGAGAGCTTGTAAACGAGAAAATGGGGCTAAACAAAGAAGAGTATTATCTGTTAACTCTGCATAGGCCTCAAAATGTGGATAACTACGAATACTTGTCTAATCTTCTGAAAAAGATGAATAAACTTGACTTGCCTGTAATCTTCCCAGTACATCCAAGAACAAGGAAGATACTCAGAGATTATGCGCCGAATACGCTCGATGAAACATATCCGGCTATTAGATTTATTGAACCGGTAGGCTACTTAGACTTTATTAACCTGCAGGCGAACTCTAAAGCAGTCGTGACCGACTCAGGGGGTATCCAAAAAGAGGCGTATATTCTTAAAAGACCGTGCGTTACTGTACGCACTGAAACAGAGTGGATCGAAACAGTTAATTCTGGCTGGAATAAGCTTTTAGCACCCGATTCGGAAGATTTTATTGAGCAGATTATCGAGCATCGTCCACTTAACGAGTATCACGATCTTTTCGGGCAGAACGTCGCTGCTAAGATGAGCGAAATAATCGATAGTATGGAACTGAAATTTTAAGGAGGAGGATTATGT
Organism: Candidatus Cloacimonadota bacterium; assembly: GCA_020532365.1. Lineage (GTDB taxonomy): Bacteria > Cloacimonadota > Cloacimonadia > Cloacimonadales > JAJBBL01 > JAJBBL01. The sequence continues at coordinate 1,808 of JAJBBL010000151.1, forward strand.
TAGATAAGTTTACTCTAAAGCTTAAGAAAACAGATAGGGTAGGGGTTCTGACCGGTGCCGGAGTTAGTGCCGAATCAGGAATTCAAACATTCCGTGATGCCGATGGATTATGGGAAAATCACCCCGTTGAACAGGTGGCAACCCCTCAAGGATTTGAAGCAGATCCAGTCTTGGTCTGGAGATTTTATCGAGAAAGATTTAAACAAGCGGCTACTGTGGAGCCTAACGCAGGACACTACGCATTTAACGAGATTGAAGAGTATCTGGGGGACAACTTCTTGTTAGTAACCCAAAATGTCGATGGACTACATAAAAGAGCAGGGACTGAAAGAGTTTTAGAGATGCACGGCACACTGAACACAGCCTTTTGTGTCCGATGCAGATCAGTATACCCTATGGCAGACTATGCAGAAGGGGATAGTGTGCCAGATTGTCCAGCTTGCGGTGGAGTAGTCCGCCCTGATATTGTGTGGTTCGGCGAGATGCCGTATGAGCTTGATGTTATCTACAATTTCTTCGAAAACATCGATTATCTTTTGGTCTGCGGAACGAGTGGTGCTGTATACCCTGCCGCCGACTTTCTAAGGATGGCTAAAATCCGTAAGGCCACTACGATCGGAATTAACTTAGATAAACCACATAATGTTGAGTTTATGGACTACTTTTTTCAAGGTAAATCAGGGGAGATGTTACCAAAATTAGTCACTAAATGGATTTAATGTATGAGTAAAAAGACGTTTCCTATTCACGAGGTGTTCGAGCGGTTAGATCCTGTTATCGAAAAACTTGAAGCACCTGTAGTTGACTTCATTGCCACACAGAGTGGAGACCCTTATAAGATACTCATCGCTACGATTCTGAGTGCGAGAACTACCGATCAAGTGACTACCAAAGCAGTTCAAAAACTGTTCCCCCAAGCGCCAGATATGGAGTCATTAAGTAAGCTCACAGTTGAAAAGATAGAAGAGCTTATCTATCCAGTTGGGTTTTACCGACAAAAGGCAAAACAACTACATAAACTTCCACAGGTTTTGCAAGAGAAGTTTAACGGCGTTATACCCGATGAAATAGACGATCTAATCCAGCTCCCAGGGGTGGGACGTAAAACGGCTAATCTTGTTCGGGCGACAGCCTTCCATAAACCAGCTATTTGTGTCGATGTTCACGTTCATCGGATCTGTAACCGCTGGGGATATATCAAAACTAAAAACCCGTTAGAGACCGAAATGAAGCTCAGGAAAATATTGCCCGAAGAATACTGGCTTAAGATAAACTCTTATCTGGTAACGCTGGGACAAACTATCTGTCGACCACAAAGACCACATTGTGATCGGTGCCCTATCAATGATTTGTGTCGTAAAATACTAACAAAATAGAGAAACGTTTTGAGACTGAATCGTTAATTAAAAAAGGATAAGAGAGAGGAGTTGATGGTGAAAAGAGGGTTTCTATTGATAATAGCTGTAGCGCTGTTGGCTAATATTTACTCAGTTGATTGGGATGAAATAAATACACTCACAGAAGAAGAAAAACTGTACGGTCTTTCTCTGATCTGGAAAGAAGCCGACTATAACTTTGCTTTCTTCAAGTCTTTAGGGAAATTCGATTGGAATAGAGAGTATCTAAACCACATCAACCAAGTGCTCGAAACAGATAATATCTATGAGTATTATCGTGTATTGCAAAAGTTTGTAGCTCGACTACAAGATAATCAGTCACGTATAGGCTACCCTTCATCAATTACCCCTTACTTAGACCGTCCTCGAGTGCATCTGAAGGAGATAGAAGGGAGAATCATAGTTCACAATATCGGTCATAACAACGCATCTTTAATCCCTGTTAGGAGCGAAGTTTTAGAGATAGAAGGGGTTGATGTTTTGAAGTATCTTGAAGAGAAGGTAACCCCCTATATATCTGCAAGCAATGAAGATGTAAGGATGGACAGAAGCTTGAATGCTGCCCTACTTGGGATAAAAGATGAGAAAATAAGACTGAAAATTAAGACTCCCGAGCTGGAAGTAAAAGAGGTTGAAATTGTTTGTAATAGCAAAGGGGATTACTGGTCTGTTGACACCACTTATGCCGATGACCTGCTTCTACACCGCTGGTTAGACGATGATATTCTGTATGTAGTCTTGTACAGATTCCACGACCCACTAATTATTCGTATGTTTGATAGCATTCTCCCTGACTTACAAAAGTGCAAAGGGCTAATCATCGACATACAGGAGAATAATATTGGAAAGGGTGAAGTTAGTAGTGAAATCCTGAAGTATTTAGTAGCAGAAAAAGAGATGGAAGGCTTTGCCACGAGAACGAGAATAAACATTGCTGAGTATAGAGCTCTCGGAATAGCAAACGCTGCTTTAGGGTATATCCCTCCGGATGAATATGCCCCTTATGGTATCGGCGATGCTTGGTATGAAGAAGAGATGTATATTATGGAGAATAAACCGGCTGCAGCTAAGATACTCGTGCCTACTTATGTAATGACCGGAAGTAGTACAGGGACTGCTGCTGAGAACTTCCTGTTGATGCTCAAACAGCACCGTGACAATGTCACCGTTATTGGCTCAAGTACTGGTGGTCAGAGAGGACAGCCTTTAATAATGGGCTTGCCGGGTGGCGGGAGTGTATCGTTAACGACTACAGCTGATTTCTTATCAGACGAAAAGCCGGTTTCAAATAGAGGAATTGAGCCTGATGTTAAGATTAAACTCAAGTATTCCGACTATATAAACGATGAGGACACCGTGCTTAAAGAGGCGTACCGTCTTTTAAGGCAACAGCTATCTCGTTAACCTTCGATTGTTTAGACAGAATGCACAGTTGAAGAGATAACTCGTAATGTAGATATTCGATAGATAGTGAAGTGAGAGTGAAAAATATGTTTGACATAAATTGTTGCTTATTATTTAAGTCCAGTCTATGAGCGCTTTAGGGAATGGACAGAATGACTTGTTCTATAAGCATTGATACATATTCTCAGAAAAGACGTTATAAGTGCCGAAGTGGTGAAATAGGTAGACGCAGTGGACTCAAAATCCACCGGGTTCATAACCCGTGCCGGTTCGAGTCCGGCCTTCGGTACCACTTATTTATGCGGAGAGTTTGCTCCAAGCTTTTATCTCTGCCTGTGTTTAACTAACCAAAGATATGAAATGTGGGGGTAGTTGATTGATGAAGAATAGAGTCTTATTACTCGTAGTAATGTTGGCGATGATATTAGGTTTTTTTGTGCCTCAGCAAGCTTATGCGGTATCAGAAGCTGGCGTAATCTTTTTACTAATCGAACCGGGCTCACGTCCTGGTGGAATGGGACAAGCATACGTTGCCCAAGTCGACGATGCTTTAGCCGGTTATTGGAATCCAGGAGCTATGGCTTTCAACCGTAAAACACAGTTTGCAGGTATGCATACAAACTGGTTAGGCGATGTATTCGATGATATATATATTGAGCATCTTGCTTGGAACCAACACTTCCAAGACATCGGAAACATTGGAGCTCATGTAATGTTTTTAACCTATGGTAAACAGGATCGTATGGATGAGGATGGTCAGCACTTAGGTGAGTTCTCAAGCTATGAATTAGCAGTAGCTGCAACCTATGCTGAGCAGGTCTCGCAGAACTTAGGTTTAGGTTTGAACTTTAAGTTTATCCTTAGTGATCTCGCACCAGAGGGAACAGGGCAGACAGAAGTTGGCGTTAAAGGTAGAGGTATTAGCTATGCATTTGACCTTGGTTTGAAATCGAGAGGTGTGGACTTTGGTCAGATAGCAGTTTCTCCTTACAATGGAGTTATTGCCGTATATAACGGGTTAGGTCGCTTGATTGGATATAGACCTGCTGGATATTCAAACTTTAGTCTACCTGTCAGAAAGCTTGATTTTGGATTGAACTTACAAAACGTCGGACCAAACATAGTTTACATTGATGATGCTCAATCAGATCCACTTCCAATGAACTGGAGAATGGGCTTTTCTTATAGAATGATTGAATCTAAGTACAACAAGCTCTCATTTAACGCAGATATGAACAAGCTACTGGCAAACTCTGATCCTTTCTATCAGAGAATAGTAACTGCTTGGTTTGACGATTCAACGAAAGAGGAGCTTGAGTCCACGATATTCAACGTAGGAGCTGAGTATACATACTATAATCTCTTATCCTTAAGAGGTGGCTACATATACGATAAAGCTGGTGATATTATAGGCCCATCTTTCGGTGCCCGGATCCAGTACACCTTCAGTAGTCAATATAAAGTAAGCTTTGACTTTGCGATGCAGCAGGGTGGTGGCTTAGTAGATTACAACAAGACTTTCTCATTAGGCCTTGAGTTTTAAATAACCGGGTCTAACGGGCAAATTGCTTATTATTAGCCGGGGTCTTCTAAAGGCCCCGAGCTTCTATACCCAGCGGTTATAATACAAGAAAATGAGTGGTACAATGAACAAAGTTTCTAAACTTAAGGGGCTCTTGCCTCTTTTTTTGTTTATAGTATCTGTTCCTTTGTTAGGGATAAACGGTAAACTTGTTATCCCCAAGAAAGGGATGGAAAGCATTGATGAGAAGATACTTGCTAAAAAGCACCCCTTTACTTCACACTTAGCTGCTGGAAAGATAGATGAACCGACTGTAAGGTCAGATAATTTTGATAAACTGTTAGTATTACTGGTCGACTTTCAAGAGGACGACAATCCTAAAACAACAGGTAACGGTAAGTTTATACTTGAGCCTGATCCAACTTACCCGATCAGTATGGGGGCACCACCACACGACTATGATTTCTTTGCAGCACATTTGAGTGCTATGAGGTATTACTATTTAGCCGCAAGCTTAGGGCAATATGACCTGCAGTATGATATTTACCCCAAAAAGGGGGTACGTTCTGCCTATACGCTCCCTCAGAAGATGAGCTATTACAATCCAGGCTTAGAGAACTACAATCTCTTCATTGAGCGGGTTGAAGAATACTTTTATGATATTTTCACAGTGGCAGACAGCTTCAATGAGATCGACTTTAGTCAATACGCCCACTTTATGATAATCCACGCTGGCTCTGACTGGCAACACGATGTAGCCGGGGATACTCCACATGACTTACCCTCATTTTTCATACGAGCTGGTGACGGCAAGGAGGTATGGGTTAACGACGGCACGGTAAAAATCAGCAATGCTTGCAACGTTCCCGCAACTATCAGTCAAGATGGCAAATACGGCGTAATCAACTCTGTAATGGCTCACGAGTTTGGTCATTCGTTAGGTTTTGTAGATCTTTACAACGTCAACAATCATTCTCCAGCAGTCGGTTATTGGGATATTATGGACTCAGGAGGGTCTGCTCAGTTACACGTTGAGGGGTTAGACGGCTCTTATTATCTTTTAGAGGGTGGACTGCCAGCGCTACCGAGTGCTTGGCACAGGCTTTTAGTCTGGCAAGATATCTTTGCTGAGATGGGCGTATACAAAGAGATTAGTGATTTTTCAACAGATACTCAGATTAAGATTTCAGCAGCGTCAAGTAAGTATAGTAGTATAAACAAGCTTCCTTATTTCATAAAAGTTCCATTGAGTAGTACCGAATATCTCCTTTTAGAGAACAGAAATACAGATCCTGATGGTGATGGGGGGATAGCATTCAAGGGTATTTTGCCAATCACTGAAGGGGGCACCGATTATCGTGTACTTCACTACCCAACAGGTTTAGACGATGATTATTCAAAGCCAACTTATGAGTATGATTGGCTTCTACCAGGTTGGGTTAACAGAAGCGGTAAATCATATGGTGGTGGGCTTGTGGTATGGCACATAGACGAAGATATTATATTCAACCAGGGTGTTTATGACAGTGCTGGAAATTTTGTAAGTAACTATGAGATGAACCAGATTAACACGAGCTATAGTCGCCGTGGCGTAAAGATTATTGAAGCAGATAACATTCGTGATATTGGTAATCCAGATTCTTGGTTTTGGTATGGAACTGAATACGAACCTTATTTCAGGTATAAGCCAATCTTGGATAGTGAGGGTTATTTTAAGAGCTGGTCATCGGTTGAATTCAACTCAAAACTTTCCGCAACATCAAAGCCGGCATTAAAAACAAATAAAGGGAACAGCTCTTTATACTCTATCTACGACATAGGTGGTCCGTCTGGTATAATGTCATTCAAATACCGCTTACAGCCTTACGAAAGTAGCTCTATCATTGCCCAACATCAGATTATTCGGACTCAATTTCCGGCAGGGATGTCGACCCACTTTGATGGGAAGACAATACTTCCAGTATTAACTGGGGAGGGGCTCTCTTTTTATCGACATTTGTACGATTCGGTCAATAAGCAGTATTATTGGGAAGATATCTTTGGCGAGTTTCCTTTAGCTTATAGCATAACAGCCAGACCTCTTGCCATTCAGAGGGACAATATAGCTGTTGAATACTTGGTAGTTTCAGAGAACAAGCTTATTTTTATTGAAGACAGTATGGGTATGCCCAACATCAGGCAGACTGTCTCTTTAGATGAAAAGGTAGTAGAGACCCCTTTGTAT
>JAJBBL010000048.1 GCA_020532365.1 Candidatus Cloacimonadota bacterium
GAACTTTACGAAGGATTACTTAATACAACAAGTCGTATAGACTCACTTCTGATCGACATTAAAAAGAACCCCCGCCGCTACTTCCAATTGAAAATATTCTGATGAATAAGAACAGTTATTACTTCGATAGGAAAAGCCTTAAGTGGGGAGTAATCTCTCTGCTTATGATCCTGTTTGCCACCCCTTTATTGGGCTATTCGTTTGGCAAAAACAAGGTGCAGACTCAAAAGCAGGAATGGACTCTTCTCAAAACAGTACATTTCGATATCTATTATCCTAAAGGGGCGGATGAGTTTGGACACACCGCTGCACTGATGTCAGAAGAGGCGTATTACTATTTACAGGAAGCATTTAATACACCCCTTTTAGAGCGGGTGCCGATAATCTTTTATGAGTCTCACCGCGATTTCCAAGTGACTAATATTATCTACTCACTCCTCACCGAAGGGGTTGGTGGATTTACTGAGTCGTTGAGAAATCGAGTAGTAATTCCCTTCGACGGTAGCTATAAAAAACTTGAAGAGACCCTTATCCACGAGTTGACTCACGCCTATGTTAACGGTATTGAGAGTGATTTCAAAGCAGGTCGCCTGTTTAACATTCCAAGTATAAGCCTACCTTTCTGGTTTTCAGAGGGTCTACCGGAATATCTCTCTATAGGTGGAGAGGATAACTACAACAATATGTTTGTGATGGATATTATCTTCAATCACTACTTGCAGCCTTTGGAGCGGATAGGTGGCTACTACGCCTATCGGATGGGAGAATCATTTCTCACTTATCTTGGCGAAACTTACGGGAAAGAGAAAGTGCTCAGTTTTTTCTATTCTCTGAAGAGTACTACCACACTTGATTCCGCCACTAAACGGGAGTTTGACCTCGAGTTTGAAGAATTAGAATTGCGATGGCATAACTATCTGAGTCGCAAATACACCCCGCATCTGTTGGAAAACAACGTCCCTTACGAAGTGTTTGAGCAGCTGACAAATCATAAAAAAGATGGCTCAACTATGAATATAGCTCCCCGCTTTTCACCCGATGGACTAACATACCTCTACTTCTCCGACCAAGGACAAAGAATGAGTATTTGGCGAGGGGATAGTATGAACTTAGGGGTAAATAAACGGATTATAAAGGGTGAGTCTTCCGGTAAGTTTGAACAGTTTCACTTCCAAAGAAATAATATCAGCTGGTTCCCCGATAGCAAACTGTTTGCCTTCGTGGCAAAGACTAAATCGGGAGACATAATTTATATAGCGGATTCAGAGAATGGCAACATTTACAGAACGATTGAAATGTTTGACTTCGAAGCAGTTTACGAGATTGATGTGTCGCCAGACGGTGAAAGAATTGTCTTCTCTGGTCAAAAAGGGATGCAGAACAATATCTATCTGTTAGATTTACACGACGAGAGTGTGAAGGCTATTACAAACAGCTTCTACTATGATAACCAACCTGTTTGGTCGCCTAACGGGAAAAGGATCGCTTTTGTTTCAGAGCGTGTAGAGTCTGCAGAATCACAGCTAAACCATATTTTTAATCGTCTCACCAAACAAATCTACCTCTATGACATAGAGTTAGACCTGTTTTATCAGGTAACTTTTGACAGCTTTGATAACTATTCACCGACCTGGAACAAAGGGGGTGACCTCTTAATCTTCATCTCAGAACGGGATAAAATTAGCAACTTCCACGCTATTCAGATCAAAGATGGACGTCGTGCTGTGATAACTAATACCCTCACCGGTGCTTTTATTGGAGATTTAGGGGATGATGACAAAAGTCTAATCTTTTCCGTCTTTTACAACAATGGCTGGGATCTCTATTTAGCTAATAATCCGCTCTCTGACTTAGTTTACGAAAAGGGGCACTTATTAGAGCAGGTTGATTTTGACGATGACTTTCATCAGAGATTCGAATTGGCTCGATACGCTTTTCATGGTTTTGATGAGCAACAAGCTAAAACTAAAGAGAAGAAAGAGAAAAAGGAGAAGAGAAAGATTGAAAGGGGTGAAGATGGCGCCCTGTTTAGAGTGAGGCCTACTTTTAGCCTGGATCAACGCCCTACCGAGCTCAATGAGCCTAAGCAATCCCCTTACAAAGTTAAATTTGCCCTCGATTCGCTCTGGGGCGGAATGGCTTACTCCTCAGCTTATGGTACGGTTGGACACCTTCAACTCGGCTTCAGCGACGTGATGGGGGACCACTATATCGGAGTAGAAGTCGGTATTGCCGGGAGTAGTGTTAAAGAGTCTGACTTTATGCTCAGTTACCTATATCTACCGAGGAGAGTTGATTATGGCTTTGGGGTTTTCAGGTTAACTGATGAAGCTATTTTCGCCTATCGCTACCCCACTCATATCGATTACATCTATGAAAAGGTCGTTGATACCGGCGGCTATGCCCTGTTCCGCTACCCATTTAACCGCTTCTGGCGAACTGACTTCGGTAATACACTCTATAAACGAAATAGAGAGTTAGAGTACTGGGATGAACGCACTCTCCAATGGTATAACTTTTATAAAGGGGACGACTTTGTTTATTCTCCACAATTGAGTATCACCCACGATAATATTATCTATGGAGTGACCGGCCCAATGGAGGGATGGCGAGGTTACTTAGGTCTATCTCGCAGCTTCTCAAGAGAAGGTGATAACTATACTACCATTTACGGCGATATAAGAAAGTACCATCTCTTTGCAAAAAAATACTCCTTTGCAACTAAGTTTGTCGCCGGCTCAAGTGCCGGTAAAGGATCACAATATTTCAGGTTGGACGGATTGAACGGAGTGCGTGGTCTAACCGAACGAAGAAGAGGGAGTAAACTTAGCGTGGCAACACTTGAGTTGAGATTCCCCTTTGTGGATAGATTAGATATGAGCTTTCCACTACCGATGTCACTCTACCAAATAAGAGGTAGCTTGTACACCGATTTCGGCGCTGCATGGGATGCAAACAAAAACTTCAAAGGTATGGAAGAGGGTAAACTGAAAGATTTGGTGTTAGGGCTGGGGTTCGGCCCACGTGTCAACTTAGGCATATTTGTGCTCTCTTTCGACGTAGCGTGGCAGACGAATCTGAGTAAATCGAGTAAACCAAACTATTATATATCAATAAACGAAGACTTTTAAAGGAGAAGAGTAAATGAGTAAATTAATGGTCAGTGTATCAGGTATTCGAGGTGTCTTTGGTGAAGGGATTACCCCCGAAGTGGTAATGAAATATGCATCCCATTTTGGTGTCTTTTGCAAACGCGGTACTATCGTTGTGGGAAGAGATAGTCGTACCAGCGGCGAAACTTTACGTAACGCAGTAGTCTCAGGATTACTCAGTGTCGGCTGCAAAGTGGTCGACTTAGGGATCGTTTCCACCCCTACACTGCTCTTAGCGGTTGAAGAATCTGACGCTAAAGGTGGCATCTGCATCACCGCTTCGCATAACACTGCAGAATGGAATGCTCTTAAACTGATCGATGAAAATGGACTCTTCCTCTTCCCGGAGCGGGCTAAAGCGTTATTCGCAACTTTTGAAAACGAAATTGAGTACGCAGAATGGGATAACTTAAAAGGGGTCAAATACGACTATAAAGCTGCAGCAAGACATATTTACAGAATTTTAAAGATACCTTATATCGATCTGGAAAAGATACGTAGCCGAGAGTTTAAAGTAGTACTCGACTCGGTAAACGGTGCCGGCGGCACGATCTCTCCCTTCCTCTTGGATCAGTTAGGGTGTGAAGTTATCGAGCTTAACACGGAGCCGACCGGACATTTCGCTCACGATCCGGAACCTTTAGCTAAAAATTTAACACAAATCTGCCAAGCGGTTAAAGAGCATAAAGCCGACCTCGGTTTTGCTACTGACCCCGATGTTGATCGACTCTCCATTATCTCAGAAAAAGGGGAAGCTATCGGGGAAGAGTATTCACTCCTGCTCGCTACCGATTACGTCCTTAGTAAAAACAAGGGGGATGTAGTAACTAACCTCTCTTCTTCTATGGCTTTTGAAGATATCGCCAATAAATATGGGGTTAACGTCCACCGTACAAAAGTTGGCGAGATTAATGTTGGCAAAAAAATGATCGAAGTCAAGAGCCCTATCGGTGGTGAAGGGAATGGCGGAGTCATCTGCCCTGAAGTTCATTACACTCGTGATGCACCGGCAGGAATGGCCCTCATTTTGGGGCTGCTTGCCGAGCGAGGTAAAAAGGTATCTGAGTTAGTCGAAGAGATACCAAAATATTACATCTGCAAAGAGAGAATAGAGGTCGAACCAAGTAAACTTGATAGAGTGATGGAGAAGGCGGAACTACTCTTTGCTGACAGGAAGTTAGACCGTACAGACGGGCTGAAAGTAATAGGTGACGATTATTGGATCCATATCCGTAAATCGGGCACTGAACCGATAGTTAGGATTTACGTAGAAAGTGTATCTCAAGAGGATGCAGACAAAAAGGGTAAAGATACAGTGGAGGCGCTACTTAAAGGTCTCTGATTGTCTACCACATTAAGAGAATCAGGATCGGAATGTAGATAATCCCTAACAGTATCGAAAAAGAGACTAAGCTCGCTGCAAACTCAACGTCTAACTCTTCCATCTGAGAGAGTACGAGCGTGTTGTACCCAACCGGTGCCGCTGCACTGGCGATGATGATCTTGGCGTTGAGTCCAGTGACCTTAAAAACAGCAATGAAGAGGAGTCCACTTAAAAGTCCGCCGATAATGCGAATTAAGTAAACGAGGCTGATCTTTTTGACGTTATGCACCCTTGGTTGGAAATAGACGCCGAGGGCGACCATTACCAACGGGGTCGTCATATTAGCCAGAAACTGAAGTGTATTATTGATCGCTATAGGCACTTTTGCCTTAGTCAGATTGAGGATCAGCCCGACTATTAGTGCCCAAAGTGGAGGGAGTGTTGCCATTTTCTTCCAAACGCTGGTGTTAGAACCTTTTACTCCACCATAGCGGATCGCAATATAGTAGATAAACGTAAAGATGAGAAAGACATTGCCGACATCAAATAACGCAGAACGAATAAACCCCTCTTGATCATAAGCAGCCAACGAGAAAGGGAGCATAAAAGCAGTGTTCATTATCATACAACCCAAGAGAAAAGTCCCCTCCTGTTTGCTCTCCATCTTTACCCACCTTGTGAATAGCTTGGCAATGAAATAGGTGGAGAATACAACTACACCTGCAGCTAATGGGAGGTAAAAAAGCTGAAACTCGAGTACCACCCTCTGCATAGAGAGGAGTACTGAAGCGGGTATGGATAAGTAGAGTGACATCTTAAGTAAGGTATCTCCATCACTCTTAGCCAGTACCTTCAATCTGCTGAGGATAATACCAACAACAAAGAGTAGTATTATAGGGACTACTTGGAGTAGAAAATCGGCCATACTGTTACCCTTTAGCCTTAACAAAGTTTAAGTGCGAGACGTAAATGCCGGCAATAATCACAAAGATACCGACAAGTTGAATCGGAGTAATCTTTTCACCGAGAATAATCCAAGATAGTAGGGAGGCTATAAAAGGCTTGAGAAAGAAAAACATTGAGCCGCTCGTTGCTGGAATATTCTTTAACCCGTTTAGATAAAGTATGTAGGCGATACCGGTCACAAAGATACCCATATAAAGCACTGAAATCGAATTCTTCAGAGTAAAGTTGAAAGAGAGATCTAAGTTGAAGATGAGACTAACTATCAGAAGCACTATTGCACCTACACCAAAAGAGACTGAGTTGAAAACGAGGTTGCCATACTTAGCCGTTTGTTTTTTGGCCAATACGGTGTAAAGACCGAAAGCAATTGAAGCTATCACACCGTAAATTATCCCTAACTGATAGTTTAACGTCGGCTGAGGCGATCCTTTTTCCCCTTTAATAACCAGATACACACCGACTAAACCGAGTAATATTCCTGCAATTTTTTCTGTTGAGAGTCGCTCCTTTAGTATAAACGTGGCAAATATCGCTACGAACAAGGGGTTGCTACTGATAAGGATTGCACTCGTTGAAGCTTTGCCGTAATAGGTGGCTAACTGTAAAAATAACATAGCCAACCCTACGTTTATTATCCCTGGGAAAGCCATCGACGCATAGTCTTTAAAACGTAAAGACTTATCAGCTTCACCCTTCTGTTTGAGTATAAAAGGGATGATGATGATAGAGCCAATAAAGAAACGAATAACGGTTACCATTATAGGCGATACGTCAAGACTAACTATTTTTCCAACTAACTCATTAGTTGAGAAGAAGAAGATCGCTATAAAGCAGTATAGATAACTAACCCCTTTCAAGAAACATCCTCACTCATTTTGTATTCAGAGCTTGACTAACAACAAGCTACTGATGATTACTCTCTATAAACTCTACTTTTTTGGCAAGAACTAAGATGAAAAGCAGTGGAGCTACTGCACCTAAAAAGCTACTTTCACTATCAAAAAGTGTTATTGATCGGCCATCCACTTTCTTTTTGAGGGAGAGGGTAAGTGTCGCCTTATTTTCATCTTTTTTTAATGAGCGTAAGAGCAGTTAACTTCCTACTCAGCAAAAATTTGGTCGTAACCAACTTAGCCTCAGCGGCTCAGATATTTCTTTATCAACGAATAAAAGTGTTGACAGATTTCACCCCTAACTATTTAGTCATCCAATACTTAAAAATAAATTGGAGTTGATATGCCGAATACAAAACAATGCGCAAAAAGAATGCGACAAGACGAAAAACGTGGTGCAAGAAATAACTACGTAAAAAAAACAATCAGAACTCTCGATAAAAAAATGAGAAGTGATATCCCAATCGAAGAGAAAGAAAAACTCATCAGCGAAGTATACTCACAGCTCGATAAAGCTGCGAAAAGAAACATTATTCACGCACGTACCGCTTCACGCAGAAAATCAAGAATCACTGACTATCTCAACAAAGCGAAAGCTGAGTTGGCCGCAACAACAGAATAACATTACACATCTTTTGTAATTGAAAACTCCAAGGCAGAAAAGCACAGGTAACCCCTGTGCTATACTCCTATGGAGTTTCGCCCCTCTTTTGTCTGAACTTTATACCTAACTACATTAAATAACAGAGGTATTCCTGATGAGAAGAATTGTTGAGAATTTGAGAGTTAAGCTCGCTAAAACGAGAAATGGATTTGTAGCGAAAGTAGCTGAAGCTCTAAAGCTCCGTCAAACTGTTGACGAAGAATTAATGGATGAATTAGAAGAAATCTTGATCCAGTCAGACGTAGGTTTCGAAGTATCCGAGTATATTATCGATGAGTTACGCGACAAGATTAGAATAGATAAAATTACCGACACTAACAATGTGATGCAGGCTCTGAAAGAGATAGTGAGCAAGATTTTGCAAGACGAAGAGGAGACTTCCATAGAAGCTCAAAAGAATCAAAAATCACCACAAGTCTGGATGATTATCGGCGTTAACGGAGTTGGGAAAACTACCACTATCGGTAAACTGGCGAAGCGCTTCAAACAAGAAGGAAAAAGTGTTATGCTTATCGCGGCCGATACGTTCCGAGCCGCCGCTATCGAACAGCTCGAAGTCTGGTCTGAACGTGCAGGGGTGATACTCCTTAAACAACAGCACGGTTCTGACCCCTCATCCGTAATTTATGATGGCATTACCTCTGCCGTGAATCGTAAAATTGATATCGTACTGATCGATACCGCTGGTAGATTGCATAATAAAGTTAACCTTATGAACGAGCTGAGTAAAATGAAAAGAACTATTCAAAAGGTCATCCCTACTGCACCGGACGAGACTTTTTTAGTGGTGGACGCCTCTACTGGCCAAAACGCTATCTCACAGACCAAACTCTTCAACGAAATAGCAGAGTTAACCGGTATCATTCTGACTAAATTAGATGGCACTGCAAAAGGTGGAATAGTTATCAGTATCAAACATCAATTCTCCATACCGGTCAGAATGATCGGGGTCGGCGAGGGGATTGATGACTTGCAAGACTTCGATAGTGAAGCGTTCGCTGAAGCACTTTTTAGCGAATAAAGGGGAGAAGAGATGAAGTACTTTGAAACACACTGTCACCTCGATTTTAACGACTATAGAAAAGATTTAGATGAGGTGATTAAGCGCTCTATGAAACAGGGGGTTGAGTACTTTGTTAATATAGGGGTGGATGAGCTTAGTATTAAGAATAGCATTCGTCTGGCTGAAAAATACCCTCAGTTTTATGCCACTGTTGGCTTTCACCCAAACGACGCTAAA
>JAJBBL010000181.1 GCA_020532365.1 Candidatus Cloacimonadota bacterium
CTTTAGGGAGAGGTTTACCGATCCCTTTACTCTCACTGTTCTCAACCTTCAGCTTAATTTGCATTTTTTTGCCGTATGTTGAATACTCATAATATTGCTCAGGTTTCAGCACTGTAGTCGGATGTAATTGCACCTCTTTCGATTCCCCATCCAGCAGGTTGATCTTTTCGGAATACTTAAATGAGTAGTAATCTTCAAGTTCACTACTTTCGAACTGCGGGCTACTATATTGAATGTCGGCCAAAGCGGTCTCAATTCCGCTTCTTGATGCGGCAAGTTTATACCGTTCTACCCCACTATTATCTACTTTTTTCGGTTCTCCGGCGACGAGTGTTAGCTTAAAGTTTTCAAAGTTTGTACCGCTATTATTATTTATATTAGCCATAACATCGATCTGTAAATTATCTTCATCCAACACGGCTTTATACACACCTCTCCAGCTTAACCCTGAAGTCATATACGCTAAGTTGGCTTTATATTTACCCGCTTTTTTAGTGTTTATCTTCCAGCTTATTGTTGGTTTCGAGCTATAAACCTCAGTCCCCTTATCCAGTATATACCCCGTTATTTCAGACGTTCTAAGAAACACTCTATTCCCATTTTTCACCTCTTTGACACCTAAAGTCTCGTAATCACTATAGAGCAATTCACCTCTATAAACTCCACCGTCTTTAGTCATTATCTCTATCTGTTTCCCTATATTTCGTTTGAGTGCTGATTGAAAATCGGTCGCTCTCTGTATAAAGCTTTGGCTTACCACGCTAAAGTCGTTCTGTTTTTGTGGTAGAAGGATTACTGTTTTCTCTTGAAAGGTGATGGGGAAATTAAAGTATTCAAAGCTGTTTTCCCCTTTTTCAAGCGACATTTCTATGGTATCATTGATTTGCCCTAAGTTCTGTTGATATGCTGAGATATGCAGCTCGGCTGAGAGGTTAGCAAAAGCGGTCAGAGCCAAGGCTATAGCAATTATTTTTAAATATTTCATCAAACACCCCCTGTTGACTTCTTAGTCTATATATCTATAATTTAACGAGTTATACTTAAAGTTAAACCCCTCATTTATTTGTCAACTCTCAACTTTCGGTTCATAGAGAGTTATTTCGAGACCTGCTTCTATAGGAATAGTTATAGAGGTGAAGCTCTGATCCTTACTCAGCTCATTTAGGTATTCAGCAACTGTTTTTTCGTGTGAGAGAATGTTATCAGCCACTAACAGTGCACCTTTCTTGAGTTTTGTCTTAAGTAGTGCAAGATAATTTTTATAGTCCGATTTATTAGCATCTAAGAACACAAAATCATAGCTATTTTTCAAGGTTGGCACTACATATTCGGCTTTACCGAAGTGGATAGTTAATCTTTCAAGCCCCTTCAAGTTTTCACAAGCCAAATTATATCTCTCTACATCACTCTCAATCGTCTCAATTTCTGCTTGAAACGCTTCGGATGCTGAGTAAAGGTGAAAGATAGAGTATCCATTAGAAGCTCCAATCTCAAGTATATTATGGGGCTGTTTTATTTTTACAAGTAGCTGCAGCAGCTTCACTGTTTGCTCTCCAACATTCCAGAGTCGTTTAACTGTTCTCTTTTGCAGTTCAAATCTATCTAAACGGGCGCTATACTCTTCTTTTGTTATCTCCATTTATATCTCCCAAACGTCCCTTTTAGTCCAAAGAACACGAAGTAAGGGACGTGTATTATTAAGGCAATAGGGTAATAAAGAAGGTACTCTGTTTTCTTTATTTTCAGAGTAAATGAGAGTAGTAGTAAAAGTTCTGCAAAGGATTTAATAGCCAGAAGAATCAAGAAGTTATACCAACCAAGCCATCCTAAAATTGAATATACTAAGAGAATCATCATAATTGCGTAGTAAAGAAGTACTACTGCAGTTCCTATTTTGATAGCCGGTGGATAATATTTCCATTTTGATGCTCGGCGGGTCTCTAAGTTAATCTGTCCTTTCAAATCTTTCTCATCAACTGATGGAACTATCGAGTCTTGGTTAAACATAAAATTCATCTTACGTGCTTTGCGACCTATCCGTTGTAGCATCAAATCATCATCACCTGAAGGTATCTCCTCTAAACCTTTGAACCCTCCAACTTTTTCGAAAACCTCTTTACGGTAAGCAAAGTTTCGACCGGTACACGTAGCCCCATAGTTCCACCCTAACGTACCAGCAGATACGGCAAAGATAGAGATTCTCTCTAAGTTCTTGAGTCGAATCAAGTGTCGATTCTGTTTAGACAGAAGGGGGGAGTATCCCACTACAACGTCAACTTTTTCGGTAAAGTGTCTGTTAATCTCAGACAGCCATTTATTTCCAGGCAGGCAATCGGCGTCGGTAAAGGCTAAGAGAGGATATTTTGCTCTCTTTATACCTAAGTCTAAAGCTCTTTTCTTACCCCCTTTTGTGCCAACGGGTATGCCTTCTAACTGTAGATTTTGCAGCTTTGTTATGTACTCTTTAACGATTTTACTCGTTAAATCTTCAGAGCGATCGTCGACAACTATTATTTCGTATTTATCGAGAGGGTAGTCTTGTTTTGCAAGTGCTTCTATAATATTTGCAATATTTTCCTGCTCATTTCTTGCAGCGACGATTACAGATATCTGTTGGTAAGCGACTTTATCTTGGATGGAATCAAAACGAAAAAGACCTACAGTTATTAAAAACAGGAGTAAAAGGTAGAAATACGATAAAAAAAGCCCGATAACAAACACTGAGGTTCAACCGCTACTTTATTTTTTAGTCTTCTTTTGTAACGGCAATTGCGTAATAGATGCCTCTGCCCCTTCAATAAATTTAGCTAATTCAGGTAGCTCTTGTTGAATATCTTTCAGGGTTGGGTTTTTGATATAATCCTCTTCTTTTTTCTCCTGGATTCGCAAGGTTAAATCAATGCTCACTGGTCTTTTATAATATTTAGCAAGCACCTCCCCTATTTCACTTTTCTTATCTTCAAGATAGCTGAATGCTGACCCTTGATTTACCTCAAAAAAAAGTTTATTGTCGGTTATATTTTTCAGAGTCAGCTCTTTAAAATAGTTATTCGTAATCATTGGGAGTTTCGCCAACGCTTCTTTTTTAGTCTGCTCGTACAGTTCAACAGTTATCTTCTTCTGTTCAGTCTGAGCAGGTATTTTTGTCTTGGCAACGGGCGCTTGAGGGCTAACTGAAGTCTCTTTTACTTGCTCCTTCTCTTCTCTTTTGTGGGTATAGGTCTTTTTAGCTTCATAGCTTTCTAAGAGGCTTTTTCTTTCAGTTTGAGCTGGTATCGGTGTCTGACTCTCTTGTATTGGTGTCTTTTCTAAAAGCTCTAAAACGGAGACCATCTCTTCTAATTTGGTTAGCTTAATCAGAGTCATTTCCATAATCAGCAATGGGTTTGCTGATTGTCTAATATCGGTTCTTGCTTTAATTAAAACTGAGAGGATATAGAGCAGTGAATCTTCTGTAAAGCTCTTATTGATTTCGGCCATCTCTTCTCTTAAGGAGGTCGGTATTTCAGGTTGTGGCACCCCTGTTTTTAGGAGGAGCAAGATTCGTATATAATCAAGATAACCGTTGATAAATTCTTGCAGATCATTCCCTTTTTCCAGTGTATTATGCAAGAGAGCTATCATCCCCCCTGTCTTTTTCTGCTGCAAGCACTCGGTAATTTTATGATATACCTCTGTCGAAACCATCCCGAATATCATCAACACTTCGTTAGTGGTAATTGATTTACCACCAACGGCCATCAGCTGATCGAGCAGTGACAACGCATCACGCATACTACCATCCGCTTTCTTTGCTATATTGTAAAAACCTTCCTCTTCGATGGTAATCTCTTCTTCCTCACAGATCGATTTAAGGCGGGAGACAATTGCGTCGATCGGTATCCGTTTAAAGTCATATCTCTGACAGCGAGAAATAATAGTCGGCAGGACTTTATGTGGTTCAGTAGTGGCAAAAATAAAGACAACTCGCTCAGGCGGCTCTTCGAGTGTTTTGAGTAGTGCATTAAACGCATTTTTTGATAGCATATGAACTTCGTCGATAATAAATACTTTATATCTCGACTTAGTAGTAGCGTACATCAGCTCTTTTTGTAAATCTCTTATATCGTCTACACCTGTATTCGATGCTCCGTCAATTTCAACAACATCGTTTGAGATTCCTTGGGTTATTTCCACGCAGTTTTCGCAAACATTACAGGGGTGTGAGCTCATTCCTTCCATACAGTTTAAGCTTTTAGCAAAGATTCTGGCCATTGATGTTTTACCTACCCCTCTTGACCCTGTAAACAGGTAAGCGTGTGCAATTCTATTCAGTGTTAACGCATTTTTAAGGATGGTGGTAACTTGTTCTTGGGCGTATACTTCATCGAAGTTTTGTGGTCTATATTTCCTTGCAAGCACAACGTATGACATTTTTACCTCTTTTATGAATTTCTCTATACTATCGAGTTATCTATAAGATGTTAGACATATAAGAGGCGGCAACAGGTTTTGCTCTGTTACCGCCTGATGTATAAGTTATTTTTTATGATTCTTTCAGTAAGTTGGACGCAACGATAGAGCGTTGAATCTGGTTAGTACCTTCGTAAATCTGAGTAATTTTGGCATCTCTCATCATTTTCTCTACTGGATATTCTTTCATATATCCGTATCCGCCGAAGAGTTGAACAGCGTCAGTAGTAACTCTCATAGCTACGTCAGATGCATAATATTTCACCATAGCCGACTCTTTACTATATCTTTTTGCTCCTGCGTCGATCATTTTAGCCAACGAATAAGTCATAGCTCTGGCGGCTTCAATTTCAGTTGCCATATCGGCGAGCATAAACTGCACCCCTTGGAACGAGGAGATTGGTTTACCGAACTGACTTCTCTCTTTAACGTAGCGAAGTGCTTCATTGAGAGCTCCTTGTGCTATTCCGATGGCTTGTGAAGCGACCATAGGTCTCGACTTATCGAATGTTTTCATTGCAACCATAAACCCGGACCCTTCTCTTCCGATAAGGTTCTCTTTGGGAATACGACAATCTTCAAAGATCAGCTCTCTGGTAGCAGAAGCTCTGACCCCCATTTTGTTCTCAATTTTACCAAAAGAGAAGCCTGGTGTGCCTTTTTCGACTATAAAGCAAGAAGCGCCTCTGGCACCTTTAGTTCTGTCGGTCATAGCAAAAATTGTATAAATTTCTGCCTCGCCACCGTTTGTAATCCATTGTTTAGTACCGTTGAGTACATAGTAATCACCATCTTTAGTTGCTGTTGTTTCAACTGCACCTGCGTCAGAGCCGGCATTAGCTTCAGTAAGCCCGAATGCGGCAAGTCTTTTACCTTCCGCTATATCGGGTAAGTATTTTTGCTTTTGCTCTTCTGAGCCTGATAACAGAATCGGATATAAGCCGAGCCCTGTTGCGCCTAACGAAAGGGAAATACCTGCACAGACTTTACATAACTCTTCTGTCATTACACACAAGTCCATCACTTTGCCACTGATTCCACCATATTCCTCTGGGATCATAACTGCAAACAGGTCTGACTGGGCATAAACTTCAACGATATCCCAAGGGAAAATCCCTTCTTCATCGTATTTCTCTCTAACTGGTTTCATTTTTTCTTCTGCAATTTTGCGAGCTAATTCTTTTATTTCGAGCTGCTCATCAGTTAAAAAATAATCCATAAAACCTCCAAATATCTCTTTTCATATGTCTTTTATGTATTTTGATCCGGTACTCGTTCCGTTCGATTATTGAGAAACTCTATCCTCGAAAACACCTTTTCGATGAAGTGTAAGTTTTCGGGGGAGACATAGCTCTTAAACAGTATATTTTCTAATTTCTTACGGAACACTTCTGGATCTCCATTTTCAAAGTATTTGATACCGCTGAGATTGTCAACGATTGAATCTACAACACCTTTAATTTCCTCTGTACCTGACAGATACCTCTTCTCCAAATCCCCTTCAATACTCGCCTGATACAACTCATAAGCTACTATCGCCACAGCCTGGGCTAAGTTCAATGATGGAAATTTGTCAGACGTAGGTATATGACATCTGATTTGACACAAATCTATCTCGTCATCCTTTAACCCACAAGTCTCACGACCAAAAACAAAAGCTACCCTCTTTCGGGGAAACTGAGTTACGAAGCTACCTACTTCGCTAACATCAAGATCTTTTCTCTTCTTTCGCCCAAATCTGCGGGTCAAACCTATAGTTAAATCACAGTCCTCGACCGCTTCCGATAGTGAATCGTACACTACTATCTTTTCCATAACCTCTTCTGAATGCACGGCGAGATAGTGATCCTCTTTTTGGGGTATAGTTCCGACCAGCCGAAGCTGGTCGAAACCAAAGTTATTCACTACTCTCGCACACGCCCCAATATTACCACGATAAACTGGCTCTACTAAGACAAAGATAATCGAAAGCGCACTCATTACTGTTTAATAGAGATCGTGTAAGCCTTTTTCAACTTCTTCCGAAAGTGTACAGACCTTCTCTAACATTCTTTTAGCTTTAGTTAGAACCTCTTCTCTGAAGGTTTCATCTGTAATACCTGGCATATTTATCTGAACGTTAAAATAAGAGCTTTTTGCAGCTGCAGTTGCCATTATAGCAGCAACACCTGCGTCAGATATAGCGTTCTTATTCCCGATTCTGAAAACTTGCTTGGAGAGCTCGACCGCTTCAAGTGACATCTCTAAAGTCTCTAAAGGTACTAAGATTGCCTGTTTAGTAGTCTCTTGTATCTTCGCCTCACGGATAGCTTTTTCTTCATCAGTCTTTCTTGGAAGGCGCATTGCTGCCATCAAGTTGTTAAAACTATCAGTATCCTTGTCAATACCAGCTAAAGCACGATCCTTCAGGCTTTGTGCCTTAACAGCTATCTCTTTTGCCTCTTCCCAACCAGTCTCATACCCTTTCTTTCCAAAGGTAAGGTTCGCCACCATTGAAGTGAGCGCGCCAGATACCGCTGCGTTAAGAGCTGCAATACTACCACCACCCGGAGCAGGTGAATCGGTCGATAGTAAATCAGTGAAATCCTTTAGTGAAAGGTTAACCAAGTTGTCCTTCGATTCTATACTGTATTCAATGATTTTCTTATCGATCTCAAACGGTGATAACTCTGCCAAGCCCATTGATTGAATAGCAGTCTCGATGACTTTCCTCTCCGGAATTCCACCACTCTCCCCTAATTTCTCAAGGTAATATCTACCAGCTACCAACATCGCCTCTTTAGGAATTAGACCTACAAGCTCACTACCCGTCACGACAACACCTTTTTCTGCAGCCAACTCTCTGACCTTTTCTAATACAAGGTGTGGTGGGGTAATTTTGTAGTTAGTCAGGTTCATACTGATCTGAGCGCGGTCATATTCGTCAATAAACCAGCCAATCGCTTTACAATGACTAAAGAATCCAGGGTTCATTACTCTATTACCTTGCTCATCACGAACTATTTTTCCATTCTCATCACGCTTAACATAACCTTTCTCGCGAATCCTATTAGCTATAAAAGAGGCTTTTCTGGTATCGCGTGTGTTGAGATTAATGTTGTAAGCAATAAGAAATTCACGAGCACCTATAACAGTAGCACCCGATTTTTCGTTGAACTCAAAAGGGCCATAGTTTGGCTTCCAATAAGGGTCTTTCATCTTCTCTGGAAGTGCTTCGTACTCACCTTTGCGAATCTCGGCAAGATTACGCCACTCCTCTTTCGTTGCAGAGTGTTCATATAAATAAACAGGTATTTTAAGCTCGTTGCCAACACGTTCAGCAAGTATGTTTGAATAAGCCACAGCCTCTTCGACTGTTACGCCACTAACCGGAATTAAAGGACATACGTCGGTCGCACCCATACGGGCATGTGCTCCCTTATGTTGCGACATATCAATTAATTCACTCGCCTTTTTGATCGCCTGGAAAGCCGCCTCTACAACACCCTCCGGCTCACCTACAAAAGTAAAAACTGTGCGGTTTGTATCTGCTCCTGGATCAACGTCTAATAAAGTTACATTCTTAACTTTCCGAATCTCCTGAGCTATCGCTTCTAATACACCTTTGTCACGCCCCTCACTGAAATTCGGAACACACTCCAATAACTTCATTGTAACCTCCATTCGATATAGTTTTGTTAAGTATAGATATTGACCATTATAAGTCAAACTATTTCTGTTTCATATCGGC
>JAJBBL010000013.1 GCA_020532365.1 Candidatus Cloacimonadota bacterium
ATCACCGTGGTATTCTATATGCTCTTTTATTATATCGGTCTCGTTTGACCAGAGTGTAAAAGATTCTTCATCGGAGGTATGGACTGTCGCAAAGAGTTTATCTTTTGGCAGATCCCATTTATCGGTCAGCAGCTCCCACGCCCAGGTAATGGCATCTTTCTTATAGTAATCACCGAACGACCAATTACCTAACATCTCAAAGAAAGTGTGATGATAGCTATCTTTGCCAACTTCATCTAAGTCATTATGTTTACCACCGGCCCGTATACACTTTTGGCTATTAACAACTCTGAGTTCTGATCTCTCTCTTCTGCCTAAAAATATATCCTTGAACTGATTCATCCCGGCATTTATGAACAATAAGGTAGGATCATCTATCGGTATTACAGGTGATGATTTAATCTCTTTATGCCCCTTCTCCAGGAAAAACTCTATAAACTCTTTTCTAATCTGTTTGCCTATCATTATCTATCCCTTCCCCCTTAGTGAGGTTATATTTTTCTGTTTTCACAACTTAGCATACCGCTATTAATTCTTGATGACGTCAAGAAAAATGTGTCTCTCTTCCAAAATCATAGACCGATAGACCATTAACTCCACCACTAATTTCCACTCCATAATTTTACCTCTACCCAGGGAGAATGTAAGGAGAATACTCGTAGGCGGGTGTAGGCCGCCTACGAGTATTCTCCTTACCTCCCTATTAGTATCTACTTGTCAGTCGGTGAGTTAGCAAGATTATTTGAATTTCCCTCATTTTTCTACAAAAAATGATATTTGAGATGAAAAACTGGCGGTCTTCATATGAAGTATTTGCCAAAAACTGGGCGTCTATTTTAATTGTTTGATATATCTGATTTCCTGATTAAGTTGAGTAGATTTCTCAAAGGAATCGCCAGATAAAAGAAAAAACTTCACAAAAAAGGGGTTGACGGAGAATTGTCTTTATGGTATATATTATGGGTAAGAGTATGAAACAGAAAGTGATAGACTTCAATAAAATTGAAGATTTTGCAGATCAGCTACACGCTGAGGGTAAGCGAATTGTCTTTACTAATGGGTGTTTTGACATAATTCACTCAGGCCACGTCCGATACCTAAAGGATGCCTCTAATTTGGGGGACATTCTTATCCTGGGGCTGAACAGTGATTCGTCAGTAAAACGCCTTAAAGGCTCGGAACGACCGATAAATAGTGAAGAGGATAGACTGATAGTGTTGTCAGCATTAGAGATGATCGACTATCTTGTCGTGTTTGAAGAAGATACACCACTGAACTTGATTGAGAAGATACGCCCAAACGTCATAGTAAAGGGTGGGGATTGGTCGGTTGAGCAGATAGTAGGCTCCGACTTCGTTATTAGTAATGGTGGCACAGTCCGTAGCTTACCCTATCATCAGGGTAGGTCTACAACTGAGATAATAGACAAAATCAATAAACTATAGCTTTTGGAGTGAGTATGACAGAAGTTCAAGAGATTTGTGAAGATACTGCGATAGTGGTAGAGACGACGCCTGACGGTGTGTTAGTAGAGTTAGAAAAAAACGAGACGTGTGGCTCTTGCAGCGCAAGCCTCTTCTGTATGGGGAGTGGGAGCACTAAACGTTTTAAAGTCAAGACTTCATTAGACCTCCAGCCGGGGGATCGGGTTGTTTTAAACATCTCATCGGGGACTCGTCTATTCTCCTCTTTCATAGTCTTTATAATGCCTGTGCTGTTGATGTTGATATTTTATGCAGTCGGTCGTTTTTTGTTCTCCTTAAACGAGCAGTGGTCTGTTTTTGTTTCTATAATGGGCTTATTGGTCAGCTTTTTTCTTATCATCATTATTGATCGTAGAGTAGAGAACAAATTAAACGTTGAAATCGCCGACAAACTATAGAAAGAGGTATTATGAAGATATATTTGAATGAGATGGTATTTTATGGCTACCACGGGCTTCACCCCGAAGAGAGAATATTAGGGCAGCGCTTTATCGTTAACCTGGTTATCGAAACGGCTGGGGTTGAAGACTCGGAAATACACCACATCCAAGATACAGTGGACTATACACTGATCTACTCCGAAGTTAAACACACTATGGAGAAGAAACAGTTTCACCTGTTGGAAAACTGTGCAAACGAAATCTTGGATACACTACTTACAAACTTCGATAAAATAGTATCGGCAACTGTTAGGATTAAAAAGCCATCAGTTCCGATTAACGGTTCTTTGGCTTCTGTAGAGATCGAGATGAGTCGTAGCAGGTAAATGATTGTTTATCTTAGTTTAGGCTCGAACTTAGGTGATCGATGGAAGGCGCTTGAAACTGCTATCCATAAGCTGAATAAGCTACCAGATGTTCGAAATATAATTGCAAGTGAGTTTATAGAAACAAGCCCGGTCGGATACGTAAAACAACCTGACTTTATTAACTGCGCTGTGAGGTTGGAAACTAACCTCTCCCCTGTAGAACTACTGAAACAAATTCAGCAGATTGAGGTTGAAATGGGTAGAGAGCGAGTTATTAAATGGGGACCAAGAATTATCGATATCGATATACTTTTCTATGAAAATAAAGTCATTCAACAAGAAAACCTTATAATACCACACCCTGAACTTCACCGACGCTACTTTGTTCTGCGACCTCTAATGGAGCTCTGTCCTGACTTTATTCATCCTATCCTCAGAAAAAGTATAAGCTCGCTTTATTCAATGCTTAGAGAAGAATTATCGGAATAAATACCATGGGGTTTACCCGTTACAAAAACTTTTTCCTTGTAATAGGATAGGTTATGAAAATTATGGTTACATTGAGAAAAATATAGTTTTGGAGTCAATATCTATGCGTAATTGCGGTGCAATAGTGTTAGCTGCCGGCAAAGGGACAAGAATGAAGTCGGAGCGTGCAAAAGTTGTCTTTCAAATGGCTGAGAAGCCTTTGGTTGAACGAGTTGTAAATACTGCTATCAGTATGAATTGTAATAAAATCGGAGTCGTTGTGGGCTACCGAAAAGAAGAAGTGATAAACGCTTTACCTGAAAATGACAAAATAACGTTCGTCGAACAGATAGAACAAAACGGCACAGGTCACGCTGTGTTAATGGCACGAGAGCTCTTTGAGAATTATGAAGGGGATCTCTTTATCCTCTGCGGAGATGTGCCACTACTTAGTAAAAACACACTGGATAAACTACTACAAACACATCGTGAACAAAATGCCGCTTGCACAGTTCTAACGGCTGTGCTCGAAGATGCAGGAACCTATGGACGAATAGTCCGTTCTCCTGGAGGTAAGGTGCTTAGAATAGTCGAATTCAAAGACGCCTCCGAGCAAGAGAGAGAGATTGGCGAGTTCAATACAGGTATCTACTGCTTTGATGCTAAACTGCTCTTTACCGCTTTGGGCAAAATAGGTAAAGATAACAAACAGGGTGAATACTACCTTACCGATACACTTGAAATCCTTAACGATATGGGCAAAGTGGTCTCTGCAGTGATAACCGATGACCTTGATGAAGTTTCGGGGATCAACTCCCAAAAAGAGCTGGCACACTTAGAGATGAACCATTATCGTAAAGTTAAGAATCATTGGCTGGCTAATGGCGTTATCATCGAAAATCCAGAAAGTGTCATTATCGGAGAAGATGTTGAAATTGAGAATGACGCTGAAATAGGCGCTAATACAATTATTAAAGGTAAAAGCAAGATAGGGTTTGGAGCTATTATTGGACCAAACTCATACTTAGAAGACGCTGTGATAAACAAATTAGCCCACTTGAAAGGGTACAATGTAGTCGTAAGATCGACAGTAGAAGAAAGCTCTGTCTTAGAGTTTAAGGAGACCAAAATTAATGTTTAACATACTCTACTCTCCGTGGCGATTCTCCTATATCGAAGGTGAAAAAGAGCCCGGCTGCATCTTTTGTATCGAACCTGAAAAGGATGAAGAGAGATTAGTCGTCTGGAGAAGTGAGTTCAGTTTCGTAATAATGAATTTATATCCGTATAACAACGGGCATATTATGGTGGTTCCAAACAAACACGTGGCAAGCCTTGACGATTTAGAAGAGAAAGAGCTTGTTGACCTGTTTCAAACTGTTAAAATAAGTGAGAAAATCATACGTAAACGATATAAATGCGATGGGTTAAACATAGGAATGAACTTGGGCAAAGCAGCTGGTGCCGGCGTGGAAGAACACCTCCACGTACATATAGTGCCCCGCTGGTTTGGAGACTCTAATTTCTTTACTACTACGGCTAACACAAGAGTTATCCCTGAAGACTTTAACCATAGCTATCAAACTTTGAAAACATTCTATCAAGAATATGAAAAAGAGAACGCATAACAAGTTTTATACGCTCTCCACTACTTCATTAATGTGGATTAAAATTAGCCTGATTGCGCTAATCTTTGCACTGTTAGGTGCTTGTCAAAAAAGTGGTGAAGAAGAAAAAGATCTCCTCCCCGCCGTAAAGGTTAGAATACTCAATGGGTGTGGAATCAGTGGCGTTGCTTCTGAGTTCTCTGACTTTCTTACCAAACATAATGTTGATGTGATAGGTGTTGGGAATAGCAGAAAGTTTATTTACGACAAAACTATTATCATCGTTAAAAGAGATGATGAACAAGACTTGAACCGATTGATCAAATATACTGGTATTACTCGACGTGCCTTCGCAGTTGAAAATGACTCCGAAGAAGACTTTCAGATCATAATCGGACGTGATTATCAGAACTATATAAAAAAATAAGAGGTATTATGACGGAACTAAATACAACAGTAGAAAAAGTTGTCGAATGGATTGTTGAAAAAAAGGGTGAAGATATTAAGTATATCGATGTGAGAAACAAATCAAGCTTTACCGACTTTTTTGTCATCTGCAACGGAAATGGAGATATCCATACGAAAGCAATTGCAAACCATATTATCGATATGGCAAGAGAACATAAAATAAAAATGCTTGGCAAAGAAGGACTCGATAAAGGAAGATGGATATTGCTCGACCTCGTTGATGTCGTCGTGCATATCTTCGATACACCACAACGTGAATTCTATCGTTTAGAAGACCTCTGGGATAAAATACCTGAAAGAACTAATGAGTAACCTAACTCTCGGGAGATGTATATATGCTTAAAAGTTTAATTAAAAAAGATTTACAAGAATGCTGGGAAGCACTTGAATATGAATATAGTGACAATTATTACGTGGAAGTACCGAAAAACCCAGAACACGGCGATTTCTCGACAAATGCAGCCCTGGCTAACGCTAAAAACAACCGCCTTAAACCGCTCGATATGGCGGCACAAATTGTCGAGCTATTAAAGAAAAAAAGACATTATAAGTCCGTCTCTATCGCCGGTAATGGGTTCATTAACTTCGTACTGGCAAATAATAGATACCATAAGACACTTATCGATATTTTTGAAGCTGGTGACAAGTATGGACAGAGTGAGTACGGTGAAGGGAAGAAAGTGCTAATTGAGTTTGTTAGCGCTAATCCTACAGGCCCTCTGAATGTCGTTAATGCACGTGCTGCTGCATATG
Organism: Candidatus Cloacimonadota bacterium; assembly: GCA_020532365.1. Classification (GTDB taxonomy): domain Bacteria; phylum Cloacimonadota; class Cloacimonadia; order Cloacimonadales; family JAJBBL01; genus JAJBBL01. The sequence goes on from JAJBBL010000013.1 coordinate 5,529, forward strand.
GCGATACTCTATATAAAATAATGAACTATGCCGGCTTCAAAGCAAAAAGAGAATACTACATCAACGATTCAGGTAACCAAGTAGATGTCTTAGCAGAATCATTGGAACTACGGTATCGTGAAATACTTGGTGAAGATATAGGTGAACTACCGCCCGGTACTTATCAAGGCGAATATGTTAAAGATTTAGCTCTGAAACTCAGAGCTAAAGAGGGTACCAAAATAATGCACTACTCCGAAGCAGATAAATTAGAGAAGATGAAAGAGTTTGCCTTAGAAGAAATACACGAAATGCAATATAGTAGCTTAGAAAAGTTTGGCGTTGAATTTGATAGCTGGGTTTCGGAAAAAATGCTCCGCTCACAAGGGGTGATTGAAGAAGTACTCAGTTATCTTGCTGAAGCTAATTGCACTTACGAAAGTGAAGAAGCTGTCTGGTTTGCATCTTCCAAATATGGTGATGAAAAAGACCGTGTCTTAATGAAGTCTGATGGTGAAATAACCTATTTCGTACCCGACTTAGCATACCATCTAACTAAATATCATCGCGGGTTTGACCATATTATAGACGTGTTGGGACCTGATCACCACGGCTATGTTCCACGGCTTACCGCCGCTATGAGAGCTCTCCAATTTGATGAAACTAAACTGGAGATCATCTTCCTACAACAGGTTAACCTGTTTGAAGGGGGCGAGAAAGTGAAAATGTCGAAACGTACCGGTAATATCATCACTATGGATGAATTGATTGACGAAGTAGGGGTCGACGCCGCTCGTTATTTCTTCCTTGAAAAAAAGCCAAGCGCTCACCTTAACTTCGACTTAGAACTGGCTAAAAAAGAATCAAGCGAAAACCCTGTCTACTACTGCCAATATGCCCACGCACGTATCTGCAGTGTTATGAAAAGAGCGAAAAAAGAAAAGGTTAACCTTAAAGACTTCAATACAAAAGACCTAACCAGACTTAAATCAGCAGAGGAAATTGCCCTTATCAAGAAAATGGTCGAATTTCCCGAACTTCTCGTCTCCGCATCTGTCGCCAGAGAACCTCATAGATTAGCCTTCTATACCTACGATCTGGCCACACTATTCCATAGATATTACCAAAAATACCAAGTACTTAATTCAGCCCGACCTGAGCTCTCAAAGGCAAGACTATACCTACTTACTGCAGTTAAAGAAACTTTAGCCATTGCCCTTAACCTGATGGGAATCACAGCACCTGAATCAATGTACAAAAGTGCAACGAAAAAGAAAACAGAAACCGCTGCACAAAAAGCAAAAGTCGAAAGTACAGAGAAAAAAGGCTCTATATATCAAAAGAATGACTACGATGGAAAAGATGACTATAGCCAAATAAATGATGGCAAAGATGACGACCTTATCGATGATGATGACGAAAATGATGATGATGAAGTTGAAGTCAAAACTAAGAAAGCAGCCCCGAAACCTAAAACTAAATCTGGAATAGCTAAAGCCGCTGGCCTCATAGAGAAAAACACCAAGACGAATAAACCGGAACCAAAAAAAGATAGTAAGTCAACTAAAAAAGCCGACAGCAAAACAGATAAAAAAGAAAAATCTGAGCCTAAAAAACCTAAAGCTACTAAGAAAGAGAAAAAAGATAAATAATGATGAACGCTGGAAATACCACGTCAGTCTTGATACTGTCAGATAGCCATAACAATCAGTTTCTGCTTAGAAAAATACTGAGAAATGAGGCTAAAAATGTAGATTATGTCTTCCACTTAGGAGATAATTACGAAGACCTTGATGAAAATATGGATCTCCTTAAAGGGAAACGACTATACAAAGTGCCAGGGATATTTCACCCAAGATACGCCGATGGAACTCTGCCTAAAACAATAACCGTTGATATCTACAAGTGGAAATTCTTCCTTGTACATAATAGTGACGATATTCCTCTGTTTGTGCCACAAATTGACTTCTTTTGCTACGGACATACACACAAACAAGTGTTCCAGAAAAATGAAAACGGTAGCTATTATTTGAACCCAGGACACCTCAAAGATACAGTCGATAGAAGTTACCCCGCATCATATGCATTCTTACATATGAACTCAAAGCAAGTAAACATACACTTTAAGTGCTGTAGAGGTAAAGTCACACAAGAACATATAGTATATAAGGATAGATAGAAATAAACTTTTGATTGAAACAAATTCGGTTCAATTAAGTTATTTTAATTAAGTGGTTGAGTTGCCAAGACAAGGCCGCTACAACTATGTGTGAAACATATTAAATAGTTCTCACACAAAATAAATATCAATAGACAGTATTGTCACCGTTGGAGGTTTGATGAACATTGATGAACTTAACTTAAGAATACGGGAAAAGAGTGGGATAATTGAGAATGTCCAAACTGAAGTGAGAAAAGTCATAATCGGCCAAGATTATATGATTAGACGAATTTTAGTCGGACTACTCGCAAATGGACATCTCCTCTTGGAAGGGGTTCCTGGACTTGCTAAAACCTTGGCCGTCAATACCATAGCTAATACTTTTAACGCTACGTTTAAAAGAATACAGTTTACGCCA
>JAJBBL010000171.1 GCA_020532365.1 Candidatus Cloacimonadota bacterium
AAAAAAGAAAAAGTTTTTGTTGACAGCTAGTGTATTGTATGACAATATGAATATAGGGCAGATGAAGATGGTTTATTGAGAACCACTTGCCTATAGAAATTACTAGCTTAAAGATGAGCATCAAAAGCTCAAATGAGGAGACTAAAATGAGTAAATGGCAAATTCCACCAGCAGGTGGGCACATGGAGCGTCCTACGGGGTTGTACTTCCAAACAATGAATGGTCATCAAGTAGAGCAACGTCTTAAAGAAAATGATTTGATTATTCTTCCTATTGGTAGTAGTGAAAACCATGGAAAGAACGCACCTTATGGAGAGGATACCTTTTTGGTAACTCGATTAGCAGAAGCAGTAGCCCAAAAAACTGGGTGTACCATTGCTGAGCCTATTTGGTACGGTTCACACCCATTTCACCACCTAGGAATGCCTGGAACTATTGTAGTTCCCGAAGAAGACCTTGCAGCTTACATTCGTGCTGTTATTGCTGGATTCTGGAACACAGGATTTAGAAAAATTATTCTCTTAAATGGTCATGGACAAGACTATGTCATCCCTGTTGCCATTCACCAGTTTGCTAAAAAGTACCAAGTACCTGCAATTTTAGTAAACGTAAACTGGTGGTTCGTTATCCCTGAGCACATCAGAGATAAAGCCCACGGTGGTCCATTTGAAACACCCTTTATCCACGCTGATGAAGTTGAGACCTCTTTCTCAATGGCACTTTTCCCTGAGTTAGTAGACCAAACTCATGCAGAGAAGACTGAACCAATCAAGATTTTCCCACCAGGACACATCAACAAATCTGGTAGTGCATATAAAGAAGAATCCCCAATTGATTTCTGGTGCCAAGTTGGTGCAAGTGCAATTGAAGTAATCTCAACTCCTGAAGGAGTAGTTGGTGATGCAACCTTAGCAGATCCAGAAAAAGCTCGACCAGGTGTATATGCAATGCTAGACTACTTAGAGAAGTTAATTACAGACATTATGGAGATGTACCCTGCTGGTAAATTACCACCAATTGAGTACACAACAATGAGAGATAAAAAAGAGATTGAAGATGTTCTTAAAGGACCACTTAACGGCGGTAAACATTTATACACTCTTGGCTATCCTACATAAGAATTCAATGCATCTAAGGAGGGCATCATAAACGTATAGCGTTGCCCTCCTTATTGGCGTCTCTACCTCACTCATTATGGGGCAGGGGCTACAAACAACATGTTAGTATTGTTGCCTAAAGGGCATCATATAATACAATTTATGGAGGGGATGTATGAAAAAGATTCTAACTATCTTGTTAGTACTAGTTCTCATCAGTTCTTTTACAGCATTGTTTGCTGGAGGACAAAGCGAGCCGAAAGAGAAAAGGATCAAAATTGGTATCTCAGTTGGAACACTTCGCCAAGAGCGATGGGTTCGTGAAATTGAGATGTTTGAAGCTTTCGGTAAGGCCAATAATGTAGATATTTTGGTTCAATCAGCTGAAGACGATCCTAACCGTCAAGTTTCACAAGTTGAAAACCTGCTGAGCCAAGGTATTGACGTTCTTATCGTTCAAGCTCTCGACAGTGAGGCTATCGGAGTAGTTATCGATCCAGCACACGCTGACGGAGTACCTGTAATTGCGTATGACCGTTTTGTTCGTAATGGAGATCTCGATTACTACGTAACATTTGACTCCGTTAAAGTTGGTGAAGTTCAAGCAGAATTTGTTGTGAGTAAAGCACCAAAAGGGAATTACATCTGGCTCAAAGGTGGACCAGAAGACTTTAACGCACACCTCGTTGCTCAAGGTCACAGAAATATCTTACAACCTTACATTGATCGTGGAGACATCAATATTGTCTTAGAGCAATGGTGTATCGGTTGGGATCCAGAAGAGGCCCTCAGACACACAGAAAATGGTTTAACTTTAGCAAACAACAACATCCAAGCTGTTATTGCATCTAACGATGGAACAGCTGGTGGAGCTATCCAAGCACTCGCAGCTCAGGGCTTAGCAGGCAAAGTGCCTATTGCTGGTCAGGACGCAGATATTGCAGCAGCTCAAAGAATTGTTGAAGGAACACAAACTGGTACTGCTTACAAACCACTTGCACTTCTTAACCGTGCAGCTATTGAGTTAGCCATGGCTCTAGCACAAGGTAAAGATCCAAAAACAGCTTTAGATCCTGCCTTAGGAGTTTGGACTCAACTTGATAATGGTTACAAAATGGTTGATTCATTCTCCGTTGACGTAGTTGCTGTCGACAAAGACAACATCGACGAAGAGCTTATCAAAAGTGGTTTCCACAAACTTGAGGACGTGTACAAAAACATTCCTCGATCACAGTGGCCTAACTTATAGGTATTTGACAACCAAAAAAACTCATGGGGGAGTATTCCCCCATGTGTCTTAAACGATAAGGAAAAGGTTATGTCAAACAAAATTTTAGAAATGCAAAACATCACAAAAATATTCCCAGGAGTGCGGGCTCTCGATGATGTATGTTTGCAGGTAAATAATGGAGAAGTCCACGCAATTTGTGGAGAAAATGGAGCAGGAAAGTCTACGTTAATTAAAATTCTTAGCGGAGTGTATCCAGAAGGAACATACGAAGGGAGAATCTTGATTAATGATGAGGAACACGTCTTCAGTGGCACCAGTGCTGCTGAAAAGGTTGGTATTGTGTGTATACACCAAGAGTTGGAACTCATTCCTGATCTTACAGTAGCTGAAAATATTTTCTTGGGTAAATATCCTCACAAATTTGGAGTTGTCGATTGGAACGAGATTTATTCACAAACTCGAGAACTCCTCAAAGAAGTTGGTCTTCATCGAGAATCACAAGATGAAGAGGGGCGACAAGTCAAACCTACAGATATCATAAAACATTTAGGAATTGGACAACGCCAATTAGTAGAGATTGCAAAGGCCCTCGCTCGGGATGCCAAAATCCTTATTTTAGATGAACCAACTGCTGCTCTTACAGAGACTGAAGTTGAAACTCTGTTAGGCATTTTAGAAGAGTTACGCAGTCGAGGTATTACGAGTATTTACATTTCACACAAACTCGATGAAGTAATGCATATAGCTGACCGAGTCACTATCTTACGAGATGGTAAATCGATTGGTTCAGACGATATTAAAAACATAACCAAAAACGATATTATTCGAATGATGGTTGGTCGTGAGTTAACCAACCTTTTCCCATACGAAGATCATAAACAACAAGACAAAGTTCTCGAAATTAAAAACTACTCAGTCCAAGACCCAGATATTCCAGGTCGCTTCCTCATTAAGGATGTGAACATTCATGCCAATAAAGGTGAGATTCTAGGAATCAGTGGATTAATGGGAGCGGGGAGAACTGAGTTGTTTACCTCATTATTCGGAGCTTTTCCAGCCAATAGTGTGGGGGACATCTTTATAAATGGAGAGAAAGTCTCTATTAAATCTCCAGTTGATGCACTCTCACATGGATTTGCATTAGTGACTGAAGATCGAAAACGCTATGGTCTTATCCTTGGGATGGATATCAAAGAGAATACTACGATGGCATCCTTAGAAGATATCTCAAAACTGAGCGTTATTGATATGAACCAAGAGATTGCTCTCACTCAAGAACTCATTGAGAAATTAAAAACCAAAACATGGGGAGTAGAAGAGAAGGCGAAAAACCTCAGCGGTGGTAACCAACAAAAAGTTGTGTTACAAAAAGCACTTCTTACAAAACCTAAAATACTTGTGTTAGATGAACCTACTCGTGGAATCGATGTAGGTGCAAAACTGGAAATTTATAAAATCATGAACCAACTCGTTGAAGAGGGGGTAGTTATTATCATGATTTCATCCGAATTAGAAGAAATTCTCGGTATGAGTAACCGGATTTATGTGATGGCTGAAGGGCGCATCACCGGTGAATTTACAGCAAAAGAGGCAAACCAAGAGAATATTATGCAAGCTGCCGTTGGAGGAATGGTATGAACTCGTTCAAAAAATATCTTAAAACAATTGAACTAAGAAATTTTGTCATGATTGGAGCATTACTGCTCATTTGGGTTGTCTTTTCAACGCTCACCGGAGGATCATTTCTATTAACTAGGAATATCTCTAACTTAGTTCGACACATGGCCCTTGTTGGAATTCTAGGTATTGGAATGACCATGGTTATTATTACAGGGAATATCGACTTGTCGGTAGGATCTATTTTAGGGGCCATGGGAGGACTCGCTGCAGTATTACACGTCTGGTATGGAGTCGGAACGTATCAAACAATTGGGATTGTACTTCTTGTTTCAATGATTATTGGTACAGCCCAAGGAGCTATTATCTCCTATTTGAAAGTTCCTGCCTTTATTGTGACGTTGGGAGGACTACTGATTTTCCGTGGAGTTCAGCTCGGATTAACAAAAGGAATTTCAATTGCACCATTTGCTGATACCTATAAGATATATGGCCAAGCTTATATAGCACCTTCTATTGTTTGGGTTTTAGCTATTGCAACATCAATTGTGTTATTCCTTCTCGATGCAAAAAAACGGTCAGATCGAATTAAGTATAAATTTGAAGTCTCTAATTTTGGCATATTTATTGGAAAGAACGTTGTCCTTACCTTAATCATCCTCTTTGTAGCCTTTATTCTTAATAGCTATCGAGGGCTCCCTATGCAGGTCTTTTTGATGATGCTCTTAGTCGTCATTTTTACCTTCGTAACACAAAAGACCACATTCGGACGAAGTATTTATGCGATGGGAGGAAACTTTGAAGCCTCTCTTTATTCGGGAATCAAAGTAAAAAGAAACCTCGTTATTGTCTATGCTATTAACGGCCTTATGGCAGGAATTGCCGCTGTTGTTATTACCGCTCGATTAAACGCTGGTACTCCTACTGCTGGAATGAATATGGAACTCGATGCTATTGCTTCATCAGTTATCGGCGGAACAAGCATGAGTGGTGGAGTTGGTAAAGTCTATGGAGCTATTTTGGGAGCTCTCTTTATGGCTTCAATCGACAACGGTATGAGTATGATGAATATCGATGCCTATTGGCAGTACATCGTTAAAGGTGTCATTTTAGTTGTTGCAGTGTGGTTCGATATTTATTCAAGTAAAAAAGCATAAGGGAGAATACAATGGTACCTATTGTTGCAAGCGTCACACCAAATAAGACAAAGTTCGGCCCACTTCTCTATCCAGGAGAGCTAGAAAGAGGAATTAAAGAACTTGGAGAGTTTGGATACGACGGTATCGAACTGAGTTTGAGAACAATCCAAGATGTGGATGAATCTAAGCTTAGTAAGATGCTTCAAGATGCCAATATGAAGTTGTATTCAATTGCAACAGGTCAAAGCTTCATTGAAGATGGACTCTCTTTGTTCCATGTTGAAAAAGAGAAAAGAGATCAAACAGTAGATCGCCTTAAAACGTTTGTTGATCTTATCGACTCGTTAGGTGGTAAGGCTGTCATATTAGGTGGGATAAGAGGAAAAATAGACTCTTCTGATCCTGAATCCCAGTTTGCTGGAGGAGCTGATGCTATAGAGAGCATACTCGCATACGCTGAACAAAAAAAAGTCACTCTCCTTTTAGAAGCTATTAATCGCTACGAGACAAACTTATTTGTCACTGTTCAATCGTGTGTGGAGTTCATTAAAGAGCGCCCCTCTGATTATTTAAAAGTTCTTGGAGATGCGTTTCACATGAATATTGAAGAAGTGTCCATGCGTGGAGCATTTGATGAATATGCCGATTATATCGGAGCAATTCACACTGCCGATAGTAATCGCCTTGCCCCAGGGATGGGACATACAGATTTTGATGATCTTCTCTCCAATAGAGCAGCATACCCAAATCTTCACTATTTAGGAGTAGAAGTACTACCTCTGCCCGACAGTACGACGTGTGCCGAGGTTGCTATACAAACATTACACAAGATTACCCGATAAGGAGGAGTAGTCATGAGAGCTTTTTATGTTGAAGCAGAATTTGCCCCAAAGAAGGGCTACCCACTGTCAAAGCGGGAAGAAGAGACAAAGCGCTCCAAACGAGGGAACTCGATTTGGAAAAACATCAAAGGGAGCGTAACTGATCGACCCGAGCCTAAAATTACCGACGACAAGCAAGTCCTCCTTAGAGTTGGAGTAGCTGGAATTTGTGGTACCGATGCCCATCTTCTTAAAATGGATGACGATGGTTATACCTTATATGATGGTCACTCAAAATATCCGATTATTACTGGACACGAATTCAGTGGTGAGGTTGTTGAAGTTGGTAAAGCTGTTACCCGCCTGAAAGTTGGAGATCTCGTAAGCGTTGAATCGATGCACTGGTGCGGAGAGTGTGATGCTTGTCGAAGTGGTTATTTCAACCAATGTCAAATGCTTGAAGAGCCTGGTCTCACCTATGATGGTGGCTTTGCCGAGTATGCGACAGTACAAGAGAAATATTGTTACAAACTCAATGATATTGAGAAATTCTACGGGGATAAAATGACCGCATTTGAAATGGGTGCGATGATCGAACCTGTTGGAGTTGCTTATAACGGTCTTTTTGAACGTGGTGGTGGTCTTCGTCCTGGTGGGCACGCAGCAGTGTTTGGGGCAGGCCCCATTGGTTTAGCTGCAGTTGCTTTATTAAAAACAAGCGGGGCAGCAAAACTAGTTTGTTTTGAAACAACGCAAGAAAGAAGAGATCTTGCCCTAAAGATGGGAGCTGATTACGTCTATGACCCAATTGCATTAGCAAATGAGGGAGTCGATTCAGCTGAATTGCTATTAGATATCACTGATGGACGAGGAATTTCGATTTTTGCTGAGTGTGCTGGTGCAACAAAAGCTACATACCCCGTCATGGCTAAATCTTTAGCAATTGGTGGAAAGACCATTCAAATCGGACACACCGTTGGTCTTACTCCAGTCGATTTATATCCCTACCAATTTAACGCAGGGATGATCAGTGGTTCTAATGGACAATCTGGTTTAGGAATTTATCGAGACGTCATTGCTTTAATGGCATCTGGAAGAATTGATATGCTCAAAATGGCTACTGCACGAGTAAGCCTTGAGAATATTCACGAGGGTTTAGCCATGGCTGATAACCGTGTTTCGGGGAAAGTCTTGGTGAGCTGTAGATACAAGTAAGGAAGGAGAGAAAAGATGAAAGCAAAAATATCATTTATGCATGGACCACACGATTTAAGAATTCATGATGTAGAATTACCTGAGATCCGAAGTGATCAAATCCTAGTCAAAGTTGGAGCTGTTGGAATTTGTGGTTCCGACGTTGAGTGTATTGAGGGAGTGAGCTCTGAAGGTCGATACGACATTGCTCCTTTTACACCAGGACACGAGTGGTCAGGTGTTGCCATCGAAGTTGGCAGTGATGTAACAAGCATCAAAGTTGGGGATAAAGTTACTGGCGACTGTGTAATGGCTTGTGGTAAGTGTCTTAACTGTAAAGATGGATTAATGCCTTCCGCATGTTTAAATATGAGAGAGCTTGGTTTTAGACCCGACTCTCCCGGAGCCATGGGCGAATACCTTATTATTGAAGAGCAATACACCCACCCATTCCCATCCGATTGGTCATACCCAATGGGCGCTTGGATTGAGAACTTTAGCGTAGCATATTGGGGACTGTGGGGTAATGGTGGTTACGTTGATGCAAGTGACGATGTTGTTGTTATTGGAGCCGGCCCAATTGGCCTTTCTGCTTGTATGGTTGCTAAAACTGCAAACGCTCAAGTAATCATCGTTGATCCACTACAAAAACGAAGAGA
>JAJBBL010000227.1 GCA_020532365.1 Candidatus Cloacimonadota bacterium
GATTCCGCAGATTTAAAAGAAAAGAAAAGATTTAAGGATTGAAACTATTGGTTCCCTGATGTTTATGGGTAACCTAACACACCAAAGATGAAGAAGAATTAAGTGTTAACTACGAAAGATTAATGTGGTAATCGATGGCAAGATGGTACCACATTAAGGGATAATACTACATTGGATAAAGCATAGATGAGATTTGTGAGAATATAATGGAGTTGATATGAAGATAGCGAGTTATTTGCCAGAAAAGATAGGTAGTTTAAGGATGAGATAAGTAGTTGTTGACGGGTGAAGGTTTGCACTTGGTAATTAAAGCTCACAAAACAACTCTCTTACGAATGAGTCTTAGGTATTAATTGGTTTTATGAGTTTGTGTGAAATATCCTGAACCAAATATAAGCCCTACACTTTTAGTGTAAGACTGGATTGTTTCGCAAAATATTATAAAATAGAAGAAGGGGGAGATTATGAAGATAGTATATGTCGCGATGAGCGCGGATATTATTCATCCAGGTCATCTGAATATTATTGAGCAAGCTTCTAAGTATGGTGAGGTATATGTTGGTATTCTAACGGATAGTGCTATTGCTAGCTATAAGCGATTACCTTATTTAAATTATGAACAAAGGTCTTTAATCGTAGGATCTTTAAAGAAAGTAGTAGAAGTTATCCCCCAAGAAACGTTGGATTATCGCCCAAATCTTAGAAAATTAAAGCCTGATTATGTCGTGCATGGTGATGACTGGAAGGAAGGTGTGCAGCGAGAAACACGACAACAAGTGATTGACTGTTTAAAAGAGTGGGGTGGAGAGTTGATAGAGATACCCTACACGCAAGGCATTTCATCTTCTCAGCTTAATAGCGCAGTGCGTGAGTTGGGAACTACACCTGATATAAGACGAGCGACTCTGCGAAGATTGATAAACGCTAAGCCAATTGTCAGGATTTGTGAAGCACATAACGGGCTTACAGGTTTGATAATAGAACATACTAAGGTCGAAACAGATAATAAGATCAAAGAATTTGATGGTATGTGGGCGAGTAGTTTAACTGACTCTACCGTAAGAGGTAAACCTGATATTGAGGCTGTCGATATTTCATCAAGGTTGATTAACATTAATGATTTATTAGAGGTGACTACTAAACCAATTGTTTTTGATGGGGATACTGGGGGAAAGCAGGAGCACTTTATTTATACTGTGAGAACATTGGAGCGCTTAGGCGTGTCTGCTGTTATAATTGAAGACAAGATTGGTCTAAAAATGAATTCACTCTTTGGAACTGATGTAGTGCAAGAGCAGGATGATATAGAACATTTCTGTGAAAAAATCAAAGCTGGAAAACGTGCTCAAATAACAGATGACTTTATGATTATTGCAAGGATAGAGAGCCTTATCCTTAAAGCCGGAATGGATGATGCTATAACACGTGCAAAAGCTTATATAGAGGCTGGTTGTGATGCGATAATGATTCATTCAAAAGAGAAGACACCCGATGAAATACTTGCTTTCTGTAAACTTACAAATGAGTTTGAAAAGAAGGTTCCTATAGTAGTAGTGCCATCTACTTATGATACCGTATATGAGAATGAGTTGGCTGAGGCAGGTGTTAACATTGTTATATATGCTAACCAACTTCTAAGAAGTGCATATCCTTCAATGGTTGATACTGCAAAAACTATTTTGCAGCACGGACGTGCTTTTGAAGCAAGAGACAAATTGATGTCGATTAAAGAAATAATTACTTTGATCCCGGAGCGTGTATGATTGATCCCAAGTATTTTTATGAAGTACTTTACGACAATGGGGTTGATTTTTTTACAGGTGTTCCTGATTCCTTGTTAAAAGAGTTTTGTGCGTATATTAGTGACACATGTAATGAGAAAGATCATGTGATATGTGCTAACGAAGGGAATGCTGTGGCAATGGGAGTAGGTAGTTTTTTAGCCACTGGCAAGGTACCATTAGTATATATGCAAAACTCTGGCCTGGGCAATGCTATAAATCCATTGTTGTCACTTGCTGATAATGCTGTGTATGGTATACCAATGGTTTTACTCATTGGATGGAGGGGTGAGCCGGGAATAAAAGATGAGCCACAGCATGCTAAACAGGGTATGGTGCAGAATGATCTTCTTCAAGCAATGAAATTGCCGTATACTGTAATCAGCTCGGAAACTAAAGATGTTGAAAAGTTGATTAAGGAGATAGTAGATAAAGCTGCTGCAAACTCATCACCTGTGGCTATAGTAGTAAAAAAAAGGACTTTTTCGGAATACAAATCATCGAACAAAAAAGAAGAGTGTTTTTCATTGAGCCGCGAAGAAGCAATAAAAACTATACTTGAGGCTGATAACACATACTCTATAGTATCAACTACAGGTAAAACTTCAAGAGAACTTTATGAAGTTAGAGAGAAAAGAGGAGAAATATCACAAGATTTCCTAACTGTCGGCTCTATGGGGCACAGCTCATCAATCGCTGCCGGTATTGCTCTAAGGCTTCCAGAGAAAAAAGTGATGTGTATTGACGGAGACGGTGCACTACTAATGCATATGGGGGCTCTGCCGGTAATAGGCAAACTTGCGCCTCGCAATTTTGTTCATGTTATTATGAATAACCAATGTCATGAATCTGTGGGTGGACAGTCTACCGCAGTTGATAATCTTGACTTAGAGCTTTTAGCCAGAGCAGCAGGATACAATAAGTATTTTGTAGCTAATGATAAAGAAGAACTAAGTAAGTGTATCAAGGAAATCGATAGTTCAAAAGGACCTGTATTTCTGGAAGTACGGGTAAAAAAAGGTTCGCGCTCTGACTTAGGCAGACCAAAGAGTACGCCAGCGGAAAACAAAGTATCGTTTATAAAGAAACTTAGAGACTTATGATTTGGTCAACTAACAAAGATATTAGGGTCGTTGCAGGAAAGTCTCTTTACGATGCAATTGATGATATACCTATTGATGGGAGTGTTTTTATTCTGTCGTCGCCCTTTTTTCAGAACAGTGGGGCTATTGATGAATTGACAGGGCGACTGTCTAACGTAGAGATTAAAACTCATATTGAAAGAATTAACAATCCCGATATTACACAACTAAAAGAGATATCGAATAAATACTCTCAAGAAGAGTTTGACTGGATAATTGGTATAGGTGGTGGGAGCATAATTGATGCAGCAAAAGTACTGTCCGTAATATTACCAGAAAAAAATGAAAATAAAATACTCAAGGCATTGCAAAATAATTTGGTTCCAAACATTAGTGATAATATACCAGTTGTTGCTGTGCCAACTACATCTGGTACAGGTGCTGAGTGTACACAGTTTGCTACGGTATGGGATCTGGTAAATGGTCATAAGTACTCGTTAGAGTCGGACAGCATTATACCAGAGTATGTAATATTAGACCCAAGATTAACTCTTCAGTTGCCGTTTGATCAGACACTTTTTACTGGTTTAGACGCTTTGTCACACGCTACCGAATCGTTATGGAATAAGAAGTTTAATCCTATTGCAAGAGCTACAGCTAAAGAGGCAATTACTTTAATAGTAAGTAAGCTGCCAATAGTTTTAGAGCAGTCGGATAACTTAGAAGCGAGAACAGCTATGCAGAATGCAAGCTTCTTAGCTGGAGTTGCGATATGTCAAACAAAAACAGCTATAGCACATGCTATATCGTACCCTTTGACCTATAAGTATAAGATATCACATGGTTTAGCCTGCTCATTTACAATACCTGCTTTATATGAGCTTATTCAGAGCAACAATGATATTGATAAAGATTCCTTAAAATACGTAGAGATGTCAGCTAATTTTATTAAAGGCCTGAACTTAATTGAATATCTACGCACATATGTTCAACCGGCTGAAATTGTGGAGATGATAGATGAAATGAATAACCCTCAAAGATTCTCTAACTTCGCTGTAGCAGTTAATAAAGAACAGTTGAAAGAAGTTCTGTGTTTTAGTCTCAATCTTCATTAAGGAGTTTACGCCACTATGACTACTTTTATTATTTTAACCATAGTTTTTCTATTGAGCCCTAAAAACGTTTATGCTTACTTAGACCCGGGATCAGGGGCAGTCTTAATTAACCTTTTGATAGCTGGTATAGCGGCGCTCCTTTTTTCACTTAAAGGTGTGTTTCTTAAATTGATTGGTAAGAAACCAAAAGGAGAAATAGAGCATAAGGATAAAGATGTTGTTTTGGGTGTACTTAGTGAGGGTAAACAATACAGGGCAACTTTTGAACCTATAGTAAATGCTCTAATTGATCACAAGATACCGTTTTCCTATTACACGCTCGACATAGAGGATGAGCTTTTAAAAAGAGAGAGTGAATTTATGGAAGCAAGATTTCTTGGGTATGGAAACTTGGGTTTTGCAAAGGCAAGTAACTTGAAGGCATCTAACTTAATCTGTACTACACCTAATATTGGCTGCAAAGGGTACCCTATTAGAAAATCGCTACACATAAATAATTTAATACATGTATTCCACTCAATCAATGATTTATCGATGTACCGTAAAGGATCTTTAGATCATTATGACTCAGTATTCATGGTAGGTGATTTTCAGGCTAAATCAATACGTGAACTGGAAAAGAAACGTGGGTTAAAAGAAAAGAAGTTGGTTTCTTTGGGTTTGCCATATTTGGATACTTATAGTGGAGAGATAAACAACACTGCAAATAAAAAAGATAAAAAAGTCGTGCTGGTGGCTTCATCTTGGGGTAGTAAAGGGCTTTTAGTCAACTATGGAACTGAGTTTATAAAAAAACTAACGGAAGCTAACTATTCAGTGATAGTTCGACCACATCCTCAGTCTTATGTATCTGAAGAGAAATTTATTAATGAGATAGAGAGTGAGATTGCAAAATTAGATAGCGTTAGATGGGATAGGGATATATCTCCGACCAAATCTATGATAGAGTCTGATTTATTAATTTCCGACACCTCTTCAATTAGATTTGACTATGCGTTTTTATGTCAGAAACCAGTTATCAGTTTAGAGGTGCCGCTGGACGCAATGCCTGGTTTTGAGCGTGATGATATGAGTGAACTGTGGATGGAAGAAGCAGAGATAAAGATTGGGTTAAAAGTTGCGAAAGAGGACATCGAAAAGATTATTGGCTTTGTAGAACAAGCGTTGAATGAAAAGGGGTCAGACGAGATTGTAACCTATAGAGAGAGTGTGATTAAGAACTTTGGCTCAGCGGGTGAAGCTATTGCCAAATATGTTAAGCAAGTGCTAATAGGAGAGAAACAATGAGCACAGTTTTGTATCCACTGATGTGGTTATTACAGATTGCATTTTTGTCTTTCTATAAAATAATAGGATCTTATGGCTTATCGTTATTATTACTGTCTGTTGCGACCAGTACGATTATGGCCTGGCTTGGAGTATTAATCCAACGTTATCCTGAGAGAGAAGCATTGGTTCAGCGACTTATGGCGCCTAAATTGGCTGCTATCAAAAACGAAGCGCGCGCGGAAGTTCGTCATAGAATGACTGTAGAGTTGTACAAAAGATATAATTACCATCCCATTTTAGCGCTTAGGTCGGCTTTTCCTCTGATACTTCAACTCCCTTTCCTTTTCGCAGCATACCACATGTTGAGTAATATGGAGGCGTTACAGGGTGTATCTTTCTGGCTCATAAAGGATTTAGCATTGCCTGATGGTATGATACTTGGAGAGAATATACTGCCTATCTTAATGACAGTTATAAATATTTTAACAGCCCTTCTTACCCCTGGATTCACAAAAAAAGATAAGGTTCAGACTTTTGTGATTGCAGGTCTATTCCTGGCTCTACTTTACAATGCCGCTTCAGCTTTATTAGTTTATTGGACGACAAACAACCTTATTTTCTTTATTCGAACATTAGCGAGCAGAAAACATGCAGAGAAAGTGATTGTAGAAAAAGATAAGCGTAGATCAATTAGAGAGTTAATTGAATATATAGCTCCTCTTTTCAAGCAGTATTTTGCTCTTCTATCTATGTTCTATGTTTTTCAAGCGATAGCACTTGAAAGAGGACTTTACTTTTCAAGCTTCTTAAAGTATATACCCTTCTTTATTGCTACTCTCGGTTTCGCTCTTTTACAAGTATATGAAATAAAGAGGAGTTTTCAAAGGTCGTTTAGATATTATGTTGCAAGCCTGATAGTAGGAATATCATTACTAACTGCTTTTCTTGGCTGTTTGTTAATAATTAAGAAACATATCTCTGTAAGAGAGTTTTTTAACTTCTCAAGTTACACACTCTTTACCTCTACCTTTATAGCAGGTATATTCATTCGCAAAGAGAAATATGAAGAGCCGTTGGAAACTTTACCACGCTGGCTTTTATTGTTTATTATACCCTTGATTCCCGCTATCCATTACGCTAAGGTGAATGGTGAGTATCTAATGGGAGAATATAACATCTATTTCTTTATTGTTATACTGTTAGTTGCCTTCATAAACTATATGATTTTACGATCAAGTGTCGACTATACACGCACCAAGAGTGATTCTATTTTGAAAGCAGCAGTGTTTACTCTGCTGTTTATCTCTTTGCCGATGTTTAGATTTGCGCTTCGTCTTACAAGTCAAGTTGATATCGATTTCTGGATACTTGCATTCTGCACTTTTGTCTTAATTAATCTGATTAACAACAACAAGAGATTTACGAGGGCTTTACAAGTAAGCAGCATAGTTCTTATTGTATTCATTGTCTCTAGTTTGGTTACAAGAAGTGAAGGGAGTAATATTGGATACAAGAGAAAGGTGTTGAAAGAAGAGTATAAAAGTATAGTGCTTAAAGAGAAACCAAACATATATCTTTTTGTTTATGACGGCATTCCCAATGAAAGGGTGTTTAGAGAGCAGGGGTTGCCTTTTGAAGAACTAAGCTCTATGTTTATAGAGTTTCAATTTAAATTGTATCCAGATACCTATTCTTTAGGGGATGCAAGTTTAAATAGTATGGGTAATATGCTTGATTTTTCTAACCGTCCGATTAAAACACCAGAAGGGCGTGATGTTTATACTGGGAATTCATGGGTTAACCTAATCTTAAGAGAGAATGGCTATGAAAGTAGATTTCTTCTGGAGAGTTATTATACAGGGTACGCTGCAATAACTCATACTGATCTTTTTGATGAGATTTATCCTACCAGGTCGATTAACGCAGCAAAATTGGACTTTTTTTTAGTACTCATAAGAGGTGTTTTACAAGGAGAAATGAGGTTTGATACCAGAGGGCTAATTGCTTTAGAAGATGTTGATGTGCAATCGTACAAGCAAAAAGTCATAAAAGAGGAAAAGGAAAGCTCGTTTGTCGTTAATCATTATGGTTTGCCTGGGCATTCACAGAATTCTGGAAAGTGCTTACCAAATGAAACCGAGTTATGGGTTGAAAAATTTGAATCCACTTTAGAGTTAATGAGATCAGACTTTGAAACTATTCGTGACTACGATCCAAGTTCAATAGTAATTGCTATTGGAGACCATGGTCCATCTTTAACAGGTGATTGTTATAACTTAGCTGACTGGAAAAGAGAGGAGATTACTCCTGATCTTGTGTGGGATCGGATCGGTACAGTGGCGTGATGATAGAAATAACTTTACGAGGATTGCAGAAAAACAAAGTCCGATTAGTCCCGATATAGCAAATAAGTATATCAATACGATTAAGTATTTAA
>JAJBBL010000073.1 GCA_020532365.1 Candidatus Cloacimonadota bacterium
GTTTTGCTCAATCTAAGTGAGGCAGGACCCCCTAAAGGCGGGTAGTAATAGGCAATTAGAAGGATGCGTGGCATAGGTGGTTACTCTTGTTTCTGACGCTATGACTCGATATCATCTTTGGCTGCTTCTCGCTCCATATCCAAATAAATCTGCTCGTCCAACGGGGCGATAATCCTTATTGAGTCACCCTCTTTGACCGACTCTAATTTAAGCATGTTACCGTTTATTGTCCCTTTCCCATTGATTATCTTTTTCAGCATTCGGTTCCCGTAGAGGGTGAAGGTGATCTGATCAACAGGTTTGGTAAAATGAATAACGATTTCGTCAATCCTCTCTTCGATTCGCACCTCTTCTCTGGCAATCCACCATTCGGCGATTTCGGATAGTGTTCCTTTGAAGCCATTTCCTTGTGAGAGTATTTTTAAGGTAAACTCAAACAGCTGCATATTATAAGGTATATCGGCAAGTTTCGACATAGAGAAGTTATAAGTTAAGAGCCCGTTAGTTTTCTGAATATTTAAGAATGTATTCTTAATCATCTCCATCGCCTTATCTTTGGAGTAGATTTTATAGGTGTCAATTTGTAGCATATCGTCGGAAAAGACTACCGGTAGCTCTATATACTTTGCAGAGCGATTTGCGACGTATTCACGGTATGGATAGGCAAGGCCGTTGAAGAAACCACAGTGTTTACCGAGCGACTTACTACTATTGTAGAGCGGCTCAGCTTCGTCAAGAGAGGCAGCATCTATTGAAGATATGCGCTGTCCAAAGTTATATCTAATCCCACGTATTTTTTTATAAAGCGATGCCGAGAACTGGTTCAGACTACTCGAAATCTCTTTCCCGCTACTTGCCAGCGTGTTTAAGAGAAAGCCTAACTCGTTACCTTTGCCGGTCAGTGTGTTTAACTCGTCCACCAGATCGGCGTCTTTAAGCGAGTAATCGATCTTACCGGTCACCCCTTCACTCTTCTCATTCCCTAAAAAGAAGGTGCTTTTGACTTTAAAGTCGTCTAACTTCTCGGCTATATCGTAAAACTTCCAGTACACCTCATTGTTAGTGAAGATGAAAATTAGTTTTTCTTTAAAGCTGCGGAAGAAAAAGCCCCATTTGAAGGAGAGGAGCAGAAATAGGTCGGTAAAGGTGGTGGCAAGCAGTCTTTTCATCGGCCATTTGTGAAGTGAATCTATGTTATGTGATACGGCATAGGCGTAGTCTTCGCCGTTAGGCCAATACTCCTTTTTCAACAGAAAAGTAATAGGTGTGTTATTAATAGCCTCCTTCAAAAAGGAGTCCACCACCCATAAAAGTGAGTTTAAGTAAGGGAAGCTGGAGTATCTGGTGAGTTGTGAGCTACAGCTATTTTGACCATTCTTTTGATCGAGCCGTTGGGAAAGAAGATTTTCGTATCCCGAAAGGTGGAAAAAAGTGTTTCCAATGACGTCAAACTTGAACTCACCCCAAAAGATATTTCCGATAGACCGCATCAAGATAGGGGTCTCAATCTTCTTCTTACAGATGACAGGTGTCGGCGTAAAGAGGCGCAATTCCTGTAGGTAGTTGTGAAAGTCGTCACTGTTAAGCTTATCAGGAACTAAAAGATCGATCTCCGCTTGGGCAAAGAAGACCAACCGGTTAGTGGCAAACTCGTGTATCTCGTCAACCGTCGGCTCTAACAGACTATAGCAGAAAAGAATGTCGTGCCCCTTCAGCTCGTTCATCTTCTCGATAAATCGGAAAGAGTAACCTAAAGTATCAAAAATAAACTTAAATGTATACTGTATGATCTCTGTATATCGCGATAGCTTATGATCAATCATTACTGCAATCATAGTTTCGTTTCACTCCTATCTTACTCGGTTCTCATTGAACCTAATAACGATATCTAACTTTTCTGTATCGTATAGTTTTGTCAAACAATAAGGTAGTGATCAATGTAGATGTCACTATAAAAGTATGTGGTTTGCTAATTAGTTAATCTTTAATGACAAAGGTTACAGTGATTTGACTGTGTAACGTCAAATAGATTGATTCCGAAGCAGTAAAGAATTCATAGGATATGAACTGAATTGAAGCTTATATGACGTATCGTTCAAAAAGTTAAGGATATCTCTTAACTTAAAAAACTTGACTATAAAATCAATTTAGGATTATTTAGTTAATTAAGCGTTATTTATAGAACCAACTGCCTCTTTGAGAAGAATTGGCGGTCAAACTGAGAGAAATAAAGAGTAATGAATAGAGGCGAAATAATAATGAATAACTTTATTACAAATGAAGGTGAATTAGACCTAAAACGACGTATAACTAATCTTGTTGGTCCAAGTAAAGAGCTCAAGTTTTTAGTTGGCTTCTTTTATTTTTCGGGGATTAGGGAACTTTATGAAAGTCTTAAAGATAACTCGGAAACAGTTCTCAAAGTGTTAGTAGGCATGAATGTTGACAAAAATGTATACGGACTTATTGAATATGCGGATCCAACTAATAGAACAAAAAATCAGGCAGCAGAACACTATTTTCTGGCAGTAAGCAACTCAATTAATTCAGATGATTTTGATAATCAAGAGTTTTATGAGCAAGTAAAGCTTTTTGTTGAGATGATCAAAGAAGACCGATTGATCTTACGAAAAACTGTTCGCCCTAATCACTCCAAACTTTACCTCTTTAAACTCAATGAGACTCAAATTGGTCGAAGTAGAACATTCATAACCGGCAGCAGTAACCTTACTAAGCCAGGGCTTGTTACGCAAAATGAATTTAACGTGGAAATATCAGATTATGGATTTGATAAGGCGGAAAAATATTTTGATGATCTATGGTCATCTTCAGTGAAAATCACTGAGAGTGACGATTTCAAGAAAAGGCTTATTAAAGTAGTCGAAACTGAAACTCATGTTAAAGAAATAACACCGTTTGAAGCATACGTTCATTTAATTAAGCTCTATTTAGACTCTTACTCTCAGAAAGAAACAGGTGATTCTTTAGTGGGCTTAATGAAAAAAGCTGGTTATCGAGAGTATAAATATCAGTTTGATGCCATAAAGCAAGCCTTATCCATCATAGAGATACATAAAGGTGTAATCATAGCAGATGTAGTTGGTCTTGGCAAAACTATTATTGCCTGTGCAGTTGCTAAACTTCTTCGTAAGCGTGGCATTGTTATATGTCCCCCGGGCTTAATTGGAGATGACAATAAACAGTCCGGTTGGAAGATGTATTTAGAGCAGTTTGGTCTATATGATTGGGAGGTGCGCTCTCGAGGAGACCTTGAAAATATTTTGAATTTTGTTAGAGAGACAAATGATATAGATATTGTAATAGTTGACGAAGCGCATCACTTCAGGAACCAAGACACCGAGTCTTATGAACGATTGAAAAACATATGTCGAAACAAACAGGTTATTCTACTTACAGCGACTCCTTTCAACAATAAACCCTCTGACATTTTAGCACTTCTAAAGCTCTTTCTAATTCCCAAGAAATCCTCAATAACGCTAAGCAATGACTTAGATAAACAATTTGATAGCTTCGAAGTCCTCTTGAAGAAGCTTAATTTTATCAAGAAGAACTATAACTCGGACGATAACGCAAAAAATACACAAGCTAAAAATGATTTTAACTCTTTGTTTGGGAGTAAAAACGTAACCTTATCTCAAGTCAATCAAAAAGCGAAATGGCTTGCTCAGAAAATAAGGAGTATCATGGAGCCAGTAACAATCAGAAGGAATCGTTTGGACCTACAAAATAATCCGAGTTATAGAGACGAGGTACAGTCGCTATCAATTGTTGAGAATCCACGAGAATGGTTCTTTACTCTTGATAAGAAACAATCCGAATTCTACGATACTGTTATCACTCATTACTTTACTCAGCCAAAAGATGGTGGTCTTTTTTCTGGCGCTATCTACATGCCTTTTATCTACGAAAAAGGTGTAAAGCAAAATGAAGAACTGGAAAGTTTAGACAGAGAAGATAATCGAGCGTATTTATCACAAGCTAACCTGTTTGGTTTCATGCGTAGACTTTTAGTTAAGAGATTTGAGAGCTCATTTGGAGCCTTTAAACAGAGTATTGAGAACTTTATTAAAGTTTATGAGCTATGCTATGAGTTCGTTGATAAAAACAATGTATTTATTCTTGATCGAGAGCTTCTTGAAAGGATTTACGATTTAGAAGAAGATGAGGTAGTACGTTATTTAATTGAGTACGAACTGAAGCTTACAGAGGGACAGTATCCAAAAAACTACAAGATATACGAAGTAGATAAGTTTGCTCGAGAAGATGACTTCAAAAACGATATTAAGGCTGACATATTATTGCTGAAAAAGGTGCTTTCAGAGCTTGATAATTTAGAGCTTATAAAGAACGACCCTAAAACGAATTGCTTGGTTGAAAAAATAAAAGAAGTACTTAATAAAGAACCACAACGAAAAATCATCATTTTTTCAGAGTATATAGATACAGTTAAGTACTTGGAGCCTGCACTTAAAAAGCATTTCGGTAATAGAGTATTGACTATAGCGGGCAATCTGACACAAGGAAATATAAAGCTACTATTCAATAACTTCGACGCTTCAAACGAATGTCAACACGATGACTTTGATATCCTTCTTACAACTGATAAGCTATCTGAAGGGTTTAACTTGAATAGAGCGGGGATGGTTATAAATTATGACATCCCTTGGAACCCCGTTAGAGTCATACAAAGATTAGGACGTATAAACCGAATTAGTAAAAAAGTTTTCGATAGTCTTTATATTGTAAACTTTTTCCCGACGGAGAGAGGGGCTAATGTAATTAGGTCTAAAGAAATAGCATCAAACAAAATGTTTATGATTCACTCAGTTTTAGGAGAAGACTCCAAAATATTTGATAGTAGTGAAACACCAACCGCTGCTGATCTTTACAAGCAAATTCAAATGAACCCTGACAAACTTGAGCAGGAAAGCTTCTATACAAGAGTTCTTAACGACTACAATAAAATAGCTGATGAGCATCCCGATCTTATAGATAGTCTGGATCAACTTCCTCACAGAATCAAGGTGGCAAAAGAAGGAGAACAGAACCAACTGTTTGTTTTTTTTAAGAAACTTAGATTGTATGTTAATATGATTAACACAGATGAAGATAATGCGACACCTATGCAAGCAACTTTTGAAGAGGTTTATGAGAAAATAAAGTGTACTTATGATGAAAAGCCTCTCGATTGGAACAATGATCAATTCTGGACTCTTTACAGTAAGTTGAAAAGTGAGCGCTCTTTTGATTTGTCAGCAACCAGCCCCCATGACATAAGGAACCGTGCTTTAAATAACTTGAGATATCTGATATCTCACCCTGCCTTGTCTTTGGATAGTTATAAAGAGTTTCTTGAATTGTTGAAAACCGACATAGAAAGCTATGGGACCCTACCAGAATATACGTTGAGAAGAATTGCTAACTTCAAAGAAAATAGTATTGATGACATAGTACTGCTAAGAGATAAACTTGGTAAAGACTATTTGAAAGTTGAACAATCGGAGCTCAAAGAGTTCCAAAGAGAGCTTATAATAGCAGTGGAGAACAAAATACAATGAATTATTTATCGACGGCTTTAGACAAGTTAATAACTGATTTCTCAGAAGAGAATTTAGTTAGCTTCATCGATGAAAAGACAGGTGATTTCTTAAGAGATATTGTAGATATACCCATCTTACAGGGTGATGATAACAGTTTTGAAACCATTAAACAGGTTGGTGAGATCCAGTTCGCAAAGGGAGATCCACTACTTGTTGCAACGATAAAAGTGAGATCATTGCTTAACGAAAAATTGGGGAAAAAAGCTCAATACGATTTAGCTAAACGCTTGCTACGTTCCGCAGAATATGAAAATTTTGCAGGGGGCATATTTGCTTTTTACGACACAGGAGGATCCTTTAGGTTTTCTTTGATATATGCAGAATCAGTTGGACAAAAGAGACATTGGAGTAACTTTAAGCGCTTCACTTATTATGTTACCAATGAACAAGGGATAACTAACAGAACTTTTAAGAGCCAGATGTTATCCGGCGATTACACCAGTTTTGAAGGAATAAAAGATGCCTTCTCTATCGCAGCAGTAACAGATCTATTCTATACTGACTTTTTATTAAAATACAATGAGTTAGTTGACGACGTCAAGCGAGTAAATAGCCTTAAGGATAACGAAAGAGCAAACGACTTTGTTCTCCTCTTCGCTATTCGCACAATTTTTATTGGATTCATTCAGAAAAAAGGGTGGCTTGGCAATGATACAATGTTTATGCAAAAATTTTTGGACGAGTACAAGAAATCAAGTGACGGAAAAGATAAGTTTTATGCCAAATGGTTATCTCCTCTGTTTTTCGAATCTCTAAACAAACCTCAAGGGTATAAGCCAGCTTATCAGAGCAATGATTTCTCTAAAGCAACTGAGGAAGCTCTGCAGATGGCGCCATACCTTAACGGTGGGCTTTTTAGGGAAAAAGAGAACTATGACGACCAAGGCTTATATCTTCCAGACAAAGGAATATTTGACTACTTTGAGTTCCTTTTCTCCCACAGCTTCACTATTGAAGAAAACTCATTAGAGGATGAAGAACTCCAGCTAAACCCAGAGTTTTTGGGTATTATTTTTGAAAGACTTGTTAATAAGGCTGACGGAGCAGTTTATACTCCTCGTACTGAAGTAGACTTTATGTGTCGGCTAAGTCTTCTAAAATGGCTACAGAAAAACCTCCCTTCCAATTTCAGATTTACCAATCTCTATGAACTCTTCTTCCTGGAAAGTGAAGAAAAAACTGAGCAAAAAGAAGGGAGTTTCTCGGAAAATGAAATAAGAAATATTTTGGGTAAATTGGAAGAGATAACAGTATGTGATCCGGCTGTTGGCTCTGGAGCTTTCTTAGTTGGAATGATGCAAGTACTGGACGAGATTGAAGAATCACTTAGAAAGAGAATCGGAATAACCACAAATAATAGCTACGAGCGGAAAAAAAGAATCATTAGAACCTCTCTTTATGGGGTAGAAGTCAAAGAGTGGGCTGTTTGGATATGCCAACTCAGATTATGGCTTTCCCTATTCGTAGATGCCCCTGATCAAGTAAAAAATTCAACTGAACCTATACTTCCAAGCTTGGATTTCAAAGTAAGAAAAGGTGACTCATTAATCCAATATGTTGGTAACAAAATCTTTCCTATAAATAAACATCCAGATCATTTAGGATTGGAGATCAGGAAAAAGATCGAGAAGTTAAAAGAAGCAAAAGTAAAGTTTTATGATAATAAAGAGGGGTTAACGAGCGAGTGGCTTAAATCATACGAGCTAAAGATATATAAGGATATCATCCAAACAGAAATACACTCTAAGCAAAAAGAAATAGATAACTATAACAATACGCTTGATGTGAGAGAGCAGAGTGCTTTCTTTGATACCGGCACAAATCGTCGTTACCGAAAAATGACCTTGTTACAAAAGATAGAACAGTATAAAGAGGATATTGAAGAGTTACAAAGTCAACTAAATGTACTTAACGGTGACTCCAAACCTTTGATCTGGAGTATAGAGTTTGCTGAAATTTTTGCCGAAAAAGGTGGATTTGACATAATCATTGGAAACCCTCCTTATGTTCGGCAGGAAGATATTGCCGATCCAACAGGCTACATAAAAGAAA
>JAJBBL010000198.1 GCA_020532365.1 Candidatus Cloacimonadota bacterium
ACCTTCTCGGTAGCACTGCTGAAAAAGTCTCAAATACAAGACAGACCCCCTCTGTCATACCGTCTGATATCATTGAAAACCTATTTGTGCTTGAAGAAGAGTTAGATTTCTAAGCTATGAGTAGTAGGATATTTCTTAAATTGCTACTACTGCTCACGCTCTTCTCACCTTTATGCTTACACACTGAGCCTATAGTAGTAATCAACGAAATACTCTTCAAGCAGTCGAACGAAAACCAAGAGTGGATAGAAGTATTTAACCCCTCTGATAGCGATGTAAGTTTAGTTGACACCTATATAGAAGACCTGGCTAAAACTAAAACAAAGTTCAGCGGCATTGTCCCGGCACAAAGCTATCGAGTTATCTGTAGAAATCGCGACAAAATGTTGAGCTTCTATCCACACTTAAGATCGGAACATATTATCGAGGCAACTTCTTGGGCTGTGCTAAATAACGATAAAGAGACTCTATGGTTGAAAAACAAAGATGACACTATCATTGACTCCGTCTCATACACTGCTACAGTAGACCATCGTCAAGACCTATCAATAGAGCGGATTGACCCTTATGATAAACTTTCAGCATGGGGAAAGTCAATTTCGGTAAATCTTTCTACACCTGCTCAGCCTAACAGTCTTTTACCTGTTGAATACGACCTAAAGATAGCTCAAGCTAAAATTGAGGCTGATAATAATAGGCTACGCCATAGCGTAATAGTTAAAAATGTTGGTAGAATACAGATCGATATGTTTACCTTGACCTGTTCTGTCCAACTTGAACATTCTGAACAGATGGAAGTTGTTTATAGCCAGATGTATCAAGCAGCTGAAGATACCCTCTTCACCTTCTCTACTCCAATACCCCTTGCAAAACATACAACATATAGGTATGAAATAGATGCAGAAGGGGATTTGAATCATTCTAACAATACCTACATTCTAAGCCACTATAACGGTGCTTTGCCGGTGGTAATCAATGAGCTAATGTACCGCCCTAACGATAATGAACCGAGCTGGGTTGAGTTAAAAGTCAATGACAAGTATGAAAACTTAAACACCATCACGTTTACATCGCCTCGAAGCCGTATTGAGGTCAAATTGGCTGACTTTGAATATCTGCTGCTCACGCATACAGAAGAAGATGCTGAGTATTTGTCTTTACGATACGATATACCATTAGAAGCTATATTTACAGGGTTAAAGCCTATATACATCAAAGGTGAGGAGCTTTCCATCTTAGACACTTCGAATAATGTGATTGAATCGTTTACATACGACCAAAAATGGAGCACCAAAAAAGGGGTCTCTGCCGAAAGAGTAAACCCTAATCTACCCTCTACCGACGATAACTGGGCACACTCCTTGGACCCTGATTGGTGTACACCTGGTCGTGTAAACAGCGTATACACCATAACAAAGTATGAGAAGCTTATTGTAACAGTTACCCCTAACCCTTACTCCCCTTTAAGAGATGATTATACTCTTATAAGCTATACTCACCCTGAAAAGATGAGCAGAATCAACTGTAAAATCTTTGATCTCAAAGGGAGACTTGTCTCTAACTTGTTAAATCAAGAGAAAGGAAGCTCTAAAGGTAGTTTTCAATGGGAAGGGTTAAACGATAATAATCAGCCGTTACCTAACGGTATTTACGTCATCCTTTTCGAAGCTGTTGGTATCGAATCAAAACTAACTTACAGACAAAGATTGACTGTAGTTCTCGGTAAATAGAAAGAAAACTATACTACCCATAAAAAAAGCCTCCTGCCGCTTAGTTAACGACAGGAGGCTTAAATTTTGAACCACCATATTCAGTGGCCAAATATCAGATTATTTCATCATTATCATCTTTTTAGATGAGTTGTAACTACCTTTCTGCATTCTGTAGAAATAAATTCCACTACTTACAGGGCGGTTGTTATCGTCACGTCCATCCCAATGAGCTGTGTGAGAGCCTACACCAACATACTCATTAAGTAATGATTTTACTTTCTGTCCACGGCTGTTGTAGATAACGATGCTTACATCACCTGCTTCAGCTATGTCGAAAGAAATGTTAGTGTCTGGGTTGAATGGGTTTGGATAGTTCTTTTTCAGCCCGGTTACAAGTGGGATAGCCACAATATCTTCTTCAACGGCAACTAAGTCGACGATTTGGATATTAGAGCGCTCTGAATCACCTTCCATAAAGACAGCTTTAACGTAGTATAAATAAACGTTATCAAGTGATACGTTTTCATCTACGTAAGTGGTCTCAAAAACCGGTCTCTTGTTGATTTTCTCATGGTCTCTGTATACATCATAGCTGAGCAATTCAGCACGACTACCATCTTCGTTGTCTAAAGTTGCTGGAACATTAGGAGCGTTCCATGTTAAGTTGACAACGCCTGTAGCAAACTCAGCTTCCAAGTCTCTTGGAGGATACAGAGTTGGCTTGTTTTGTAACGCAATTGCGTTTTCACGATATCTTAACTGAGGAGAGCCACTTTCAAGTGCAAATTCAGCACTGGCCCAGCGCCCTGTCGATGGTTGAGATACTCTAATCCTAATAATATCGCCAATAGACCAGCCCACTGGTGAGCCTACAGCTCTAAAGTTAGCAGGGTCAAACATCAAGACGAAACGCCCACCTTCGCTGAGATACGCTAATGAGCCTAAAGCAGGATTTGGTCCGTCAATGATGTATTGTGGTCTTGAGGCGGTCCAGACTTCAAAGAAAATTGTACCGTCTTCAGGATATATAACGTTATCTGGATAGCTCCCACCAAAATCATAAAGCTCCTGCAATACTGGCTTTGGAGCGTCTTGAGCAAACAGAACAACGCTAAATAACAGCGATACAATAAAAATTACAGCAAGTTTTTTTTCCATAACATTTACCTCTCTTTTTTACGATTCTATAAACGAATTCAATATCAGTTTATGGCTACTCAAACCTGGTAGGGTCAGAGCAGCCCCTTTAATTTTGTACAAGAAGATGGTTTTCTATCCAACAATAATGTCAAGAATAATCTCTTCTTTTACCATCATTTTTTTAAACTCATACGTGCTTGACCTCTGAAGAAAACATTAAGGCTCTAAACCCAGTATCTCCTTCACTTCTTTAGGTGAAGCAATTTTCCTTCCAAACTCTGAGGCTAAGCGACTAATTCTTGCAACTAACTGTGCATTTGACTCAGCCAACACCCCTTTGTGATAGTAAATATTGTCTTCAAAGCCTACCCTGATATGACCACCCATAATCAGAGCTTGAAAAGCGCACGGAAGCTGCCAACGACCTATGCCGGCAACACCCCAAGTAGCACTTGGAATCTCCTCTTTTAAGTGCTCTGCCATATAGAGTACGTTTTTAGCCTTACCACTCATACCGCCAGGTACACCTAACACAAATTGTATGTGTAAAGGTTCATGAGTAATAATACCTCTTCTAACTAACCTGGCAACGTAATCAATCATGCCAGATTCATACACCTCTATTTCAGGTGCTACTCCGGTTTCTTGAAAATATTTTGCTAAGCGGACTATTTCTTCAGGACTATTGACAAATACTTCATCACCGAAGTTGATTGTTCCAGCATTAAGTGTCGCCATTTCAGGCTTTAAAGATAGCGGTGCCATTCTTTCTTCGAATGGGACTCCGACCGCTCCACCAGTAGAGATCTGGATAATCATCTCTGGTACCATTTCTCTCACTAAATCTATTGTCTGTTTGAAACGCTCTAACCTCTGAGAAGGGGTGCCATCATCCTCACGGACGTGGAGATGCAATACTCTCGAACCTGCCTCAAAGCACGCTTTTGCCTCTAACGCTTGCTCTTCTGGGGTAATAGGCAAGTTAGGCTGATCTTCTTTTCTTGTTTCAGCACCAGTAAGCGCAGTTGTAATAATTAATGGATCCATCTGTAAACTTCCTCCTCTATACTGTAAAGTTAATTTACAACAGTTTTTTGATCTCGTCTAAAGATTCGCCGATGCTGTTGACCACGATATTCAAGTCTTCCTCGGTATGTCTATAAGCTATATATCCGTGGTGGAAGGGTTGTAAGAAAACTTTCCTTCTAATAAGCTGAGTATAGAATTCGGTTCTGAGCTTACGGTAGAGTTTGTTTTCATCTTGTATAAAGGTAATGAATGGCATCCAAGGATCGCCACTGTATTCAGCAGGGATACCGCTATCAGCGATTAGTTTCTCAACTCTTTTCGTTACCCTGTTACCTCTCTCTTTAATTTTGTCTATTACGTTTTCTCTTTCGAGGATTTCAATTGTTTTCAACGCTGCGATCTGTTCGGTACTGTTAGGGAAGAAAGTTGAACTTAGGAACGCTTTGTCGATAAGCACATCCATAATCTCTTTCTTACCGGTAACGGCTCCGATAGGATACCCATTAGCCATAGCTTTACCAAAGACAGCCATATCTGGTGTAACACCAAACTCTTTCTGGGCGCCACCTAAGTTGACTCTAAATCCGGTTCTAATCTCGTCAAAAATTAAGACTGCACCGTATTTTTCAGCGAGCTTTTTCACCCCTTCAAGATACCCCTCTTTAGGATATTCCACTTTGTTGGCCAGAGGATGCCCTAACGGAGTGATGATCATACAGGCAACTTGATCGCCTATTGATTTGTATAAGTCTTCTAACTGGTCTAAGTCGTTATACTCAACCTCGTGTGTATCCTCGTAAACGCTCTTTGGTACTCCACCTTTGACTTCTACACACCAGTCGTGCCAACCGTGATATCCACAGCGGATAATTTTATCTCTACCAGTATAAGCTCTTGCAATTCTTACAGCGGCTGAAGTAGCGTCAGAACCAGTCTTAACAAACACGCTTTTCTCGCTACAAGGGATCAGCTCATTAAGCTTCTCAGCAAGAATGTTTTGAGTAGGTTGTGTAAGCGAAAAACAGAACCCTCTATTTTGGATCTGTTCAATAACTGCGTTATCAATTTCCTCTTCCCTATGCCCAATAATGATCGGACCGTATGCACAAAGCAAGTCGATATACTCATTACCGTCAACATCTGTTACTCTGCCACCTTTAGCAGACTCGAAAAATATCGGATATTCACCAGGAACAAAGTTGTATGGTCTTCTAATCCCTAATACTGCACCTGGTATAAGTTCCAGTGATCTTTGATACATCTGTTCACTTTTGTCTAACTTCAATTTGTCGGCCATAATCCCTCCATTATTCTTCTTTATTTTTGATATATTTATTTCGATTCGTAGAGTGAGGCAATCCCCATTCCGCCGCCAATGCAAAGAGATGCTAAACCTTTTTTAACATTACGCTTCTTCATCTCGTGAAGCAGTGTAACTACTATTCTGGCGCCACTCGCTCCAATTGGATGGCCTAAAGATATTGCACCACCGTTAACGTTTACTATTTCACGATTAAGCATCCCTATCTCTTTTTCTATACCTTTGAATACGGCTAACGATTGTGCCGCAAAAGCTTCATTAAGCTCTGCAAGCTCTATGTCTTCAATTTTCCAGTTTACCTTTGAAAGCACTTTTTTAACAGCTGGCACAGGACCTATTCCCATTATAGAAGGATCAACACCTGCAGAAGCTGACGAAACAAATGTAGCCATCGGTTTTAACCCTAATTCGTTAGCTTTGTCTTCACTCATCAAGATAAGCATAGCAGCACCATCGTTGATACCGGATGAGTTGGCAGCAGTCACCACACCGTCAGCCTTAAATGAAGGTCTTAACTTAGCAATTGACTCTACAGTTACCCCTTTTCGAGGGAACTCATCTTCAGTGATATTAAGAGGTTCCCCTCTTCTTTGCGGGATAACTATCGGCACGATTTCATCTCTAAATCTGCCTTCATTCATTGCTTTTTCGGTCTTATTTTGGCTCTCTACAGCGAATTTATCTAAATCTTCTCTACTTAAGTTATACTGTTCTGCAAGATTCTCTGCAGTAATCCCCATATGGTAGTTATTGAATATATCTGTCAAACCATCACTTATCATTAGGTCGACCACTTTTCTGTCACCCATTTTACTGCCCCATCTCATCTCAGGTATGATGTATGGAATCTGGCTCATATTTTCAACTCCACCAGCAACTATGACGTCAGCCTCTCCGCTTTGAATCATAGCAGCCCCAAGTGTTATAGCTTTCATTCCGGAGCCACACACTTTGTTAACAGTAAAACTTGGGATCTCCTGAGGAATACCAGATTTAATAGCGATCTGACGGGCTACGTTTTGACCCAACCCGGCCCCGACCACATTACCTATAATCACCTCATCGATATCTGAAGCAGACAAATTAGTCTCTTTTAGTAATGATATGAGAACTTGAGCGCCAAGCTCTATTGCAGATACATCCTTAAACACTCCACCAAAGCTTCCGACAGGGCTTCTTTTGGCGGTAACTACACATACTTTCCTCATAGTAATCCTCTCTTATCGTTTACAGTCAGTATTATTTTTTACTCTACCTTAGTCAACCTTTCTTTGTGAAACTCTACTTTTTGCCATTAAATAGTTAGATGTAATAAACTGTAAGGCTTGTAGTTGAGTGCCTAACTAACTCTTACTTTTCGAAGCGGCAGCTTAAAACACCGTCACTTACAATGATTTCTTTGGAAGGAGTTAATTATATCTTCCTGATACGCTGGTTGAATGCCTACTTTGCCACAAACTGACCCAGCTGCGTGATTAGCAATTATTGCCGCAGTGTGAACTGGCAAGCCAGAAGTGATACCTAAGGTTAACGTACTTATAACGGTATCACCTGCTCCTGAGACATCATAAACCTCTCTCGCATAGGTCGGAATGTCAAATCTTTCACTACCCTTAGAGAAGACGGTGAGCCCTTTGTCACCCCGTGTAACTACTAAGTATTGAGGTTTCAGTCGGTCTAACAGAGCTAAGCTGACCTTTTCAAAGTCGTCCTCACTCTCTATTTCAGCTTCCATATTCTTCTTCAATTCTATAAAATTAGGCTTGAAAATAGTTACACCCTTGTAGTCGAAAAAATTCTTATACTTCGGGTCGACTGTTATCGGTATCCGTTTTGAGTTAGCGAGATCAATTACTTTTGTGATTAGCGAAGCTGTCAACACTCCTTTATCATAGTCTTCTAAGATTATCCCATCAAGTGTGTTAACTACACTCTCAATGCCGGCAAGAATAGTCTTCTCAATTTCTTCATTAATATCAGATTTCGATTCATTATCAACCCTAATCATTTGCTGATGCCCCGCCATTATTCTTGTTTTTCGAGTAGTAGGTCTGTTACTATCCTTCACGATGAAAGTATCATCCACTTCTAAAACAACCAGCGAATCTTTAAGGATATTGGAATATGAATCGTCGCCTACAACTCCAAATATGAGTGGTTCAGCCCCTAAAGCCTTTAGGTTGTTAACCACATTAGTGGCACCACCTAAACGATACTCCTCTTTTTTTATA
>JAJBBL010000154.1 GCA_020532365.1 Candidatus Cloacimonadota bacterium
GGGCTCCAATGCTGACCATAACTGTATATTATGGAGATGATGATCGAATCGATTATCTTGATTTTATGGAATATTATAACGATGAAGAGTATCGTAATGGCTATGGTATTGCACGTAATTTCATTTATTACGATGAACGTGGACGTTACAATGAGGTACTGGTTGAATATGCAGACAACGGTGAGGATTTCGAAAAGGACTCTAAGGTTGAATATGTATACCACCCTTCTGATACTTGGACCTATCCCGACGTTCAAAAATGGCTCAATAATATAGGGTACAGCCTCATTCTCGAATTTGCTAACTCAATAGAGAACGATGCAAAGTTTCTTACCGAAACTTTTTATGGTTGGTATGATGACGAGTATTATCCTGAAGATCGTACCTCTTATGAATACGAAGATGATAAGTTAACGCTCGCTTATTATGAATGGTGGGATTGGGATAACGAAGATTGGGAATGTGAAAATAGAGGTTCCTACTTGTATAATGCAAATGGACTTCTGGAAATGTACCTTGAACAATTCTACTCTAATCATGAAGAAGATTGGGTCAACTTTGAAAGATACGTTTTGACTTATGACGATATTAGCTCTGCTGATGAGCATACTATTGCATCACCAATAACTAAAGCTGTGAACTATCCGAACCCGTTTAACCCTGAAACTACTATCAGCTTTAACTTACCAAAAGATCAATTTGTCGAAGTTGCCGTTTACAACTCCAAAGGGCAGCTCATCGACAAAATAATTAGTGAAGATAGAAGCTCAGGACATAACAGCGTAGTCTGGAACGGAACAGACTCCGCTAACAAACCGATGCCTTCCGGACTCTATTTCTATCGTATTACAGGTGAAAACCTTTCAATGAAAGGTAAAATGCTAATGCTTAAATAGATTAGATTTACAAAGAGGGGGGCAATTCCTCCCCTCTTTTTCTTTATGTCACCCCTCGTAATTTATCGGCGTAACGTCGATCCCCCCTACTTACCAATGACTAAACTTAAAATGCATATAAAACTGGAGGTTTTATGAAAATTAAACACATTCTTGTGTTGTCACTCATACTTATTGTCTCAGTCACTTTGCTGGCTGATGTTCACAAATCAGAAGCTAAGTCTGCCCTATCAAGACATCTGAAAGAACGTATGCTAACAAATAGCCTAAACTTTAGCCCCTCTTCGCAGCTAACAGTAGATTATAGAATTACAGAACTATTGGATCAGCTTGCTGAGCAATTTGAGACTGATACTTGGATTAACAATAAATTCAGAGGTTATGTTTTTGATGAGAACAACTTCGTTGTTGAAATCATAGAGAAAAGATATAATGTCGAAGAAAATGATTGGGATGATAACTCTGCTGCTATAAGTATCAGCCGTAATGAGATAGGGTTGGTAACCAATGTTATGTTTGCCGAAGTGGCTAAGGATGGTACCGAAACGCTATTAGGAAGACTGAACCAAGAGTATAACGAAAATGACCAAGTTATTCTTATTTTCGTTGAAATATTTGACGACGAAATAGATGATTGGTCACCCTTAATGGAAGTTGAATTTGGTTATGGTGAGGATAATCGTTGCGAATACTTGCAGATAACTCAATGTTCTGAAGAAGGTATCGATTATGTCTTGAAAAATAGCCTCTTTTATGATGAACAGGGACGCTTAGATGAGGCAGTTGCAGAGTTTGGACTGGATGCTGACACTTTACTCCTTAATAGCAAGAGTGTTAATGAATACGACGACTCTGATACATCCACTTATGAAAAGATGCAAAATATCTTAAATAACTTTGGGTTAGACAATGTGTTTGAACTTGGTAGCAGATTTGACGATAGGACGGCTTATCTCTCTGAAAAAGCGTACAACTGGGACGGAGAGGAGTATATACTCAATAGAGTTACCAGGTACGAATATGAAAATCAACGCCTCATTTACGTTTACCATGACGAATTTGAGTATCAAGCAAGAGATTTTGTTACCAACAATAGAGAATTTTACGTCCATGATGATAAAGGGCTAATGACTGAAGAACACCAGCAGTTTTATGATTACAATCTTGAGAAATGGCGTACTTATTCCAGAAAAGTGGCAACTTACGAAGAGTATGTTTCAGCTGATGAAGTTACAGTTATACCTGTAAAAGCCTCGGTAAAGAACTATCCAAACCCATTCAACCCTGAGACCACTATCAGCTTCAACCTACCACAAGATCAATTCGTTGAAGTTGCCGTTTACAACACTAAAGGACAGCTTGTTACTAAACTCATTAGTGAAAATAGAAGCTCAGGGCTTAACAGTGTAATCTGGTACGGAACAGACTCCGCTAACAAACCGATGCCCTCCGGGCTCTACTTCTATCGTATTACAGGTAAAAACCTTTCAATGAAAGGCAAAATGCTAATGCTTAAATAAAAGAGCTTAACAAGGGGGCATTTAACACGCCCCCTTTTCTTATTAATTACTCCGTTTTATTAGCAACTATAATTTTTATTGACATTTTTTTAACAACTATTAGAAATTGTCTCAAGGAAACAGAGGACACAAGAAAACAAAATACTATGGAGGGTGGTATGAAAACAAAGCAAATCATTTTGCTCGCGTTAATACTTGTAGTGTCAACAGTTATGTTGGCCGATGTTAACTTTTTTGAGGGTGGATTTTCAATATTAAAACAACTTAATGAGAATATGAGGGCTGGTAATCAGAGCTACGCTTCTGCGTCCCGCTCAACAGACTCAATGAAAATTACTGAAATCCTGACTCAAAAAGCTGATCTCGAAAAAGACGATGAACTAAAAGCTAACAACTTAACCACTTATGACTACGATGATAATGGGCTACTCATTAGAGCAACTCGTAAATGGTTTGACGGTAAAACAGATGAATGGAGCAATGAGTATTGGATTGTAGACATTACCCGTAATGAAGAGGGCTTGATAACAAACACTTACAGCTATACTGTAGACAGCGATGGTAGAGAAAACCCTGGAATAAGTGCTTCACAAGAATACAATGATGAAGGACATGCTGTTTTCTTTATCATCAAGTACTACGATAATAACTACTGGCGAAACTTCATAGAGGGTAGTCTAAAGTATAATTCAAAAAATCAATGTACAAGATTTGACCTTATAGAGTTTAAAGATAGCTTTGAGCAAGGTATAGTGTCTTACCTCTATTCGTATACTGAAGAGGGAAAAGTTGATCATACACTTATGGCGACAGGATATGATTACGAAATCCTGTATGAAACAGGATATACAACAAAGACTGTATACACGTATATAAACGAAGATACCTCTTCATACGAATGTGTACAGAACTACTTTGACAGCTATATGCTAAACATTACCATTCCCTACCATGGTTTCGCTAACTGGTATAAACCTGCTCCACTATACAAATATAATGCAGTTTACAACATTTATGGAGATCAAAACCAATACATAAGCTCTGAAAGCTTTGATTACACAGATCAAAAACTGACCTATATCAATTACGACTCTGCTGGAGCTTCTGTAGTAAAACGTGACTTCTACGTGTACAACAATGAAGGGATGATTACCGAAATACAAAAACAAGTCTATGATAATGACTTACAAGAGTGGCGCACATATTTAAGAAATGTAGCAACTTATGATGAATATTCATCGGCTGACGAATTTACAGCTATGCCTGCAAAAGCCTCAGCAAAGAACTATCCCAACCCGTTCAACCCAGAGACTATTATCAGCTTCAATCTACCACAAGATCAGTTCGTTGAAGTTGCCGTTTACAACTCGAAGGGGCAGCTCGTTGACACAATCATAAATGAAAATAGAAGCTCAGGACTTAACAGCGTAGTTTGGAACGGAACCGATTCTAATAACAGATCAATGCCCTCGGGGTTATACTTCTATCGTATTTCAGGTAAGACTCTTACTTTGAAAGGTAAGATGCTAATGCTTAAATAAGAGAGTAAAATATAAAATAAACTAAAGGGCGTCTTGTAGACGCCCTTTTTTATTTCCTTGCCCTCTCTCAAGAAGAGGAGCATAATTAAAGTACGAAGTAGCTTGTAATGCCGGACATAAAATGGTTAAATGACTGTATTGGGGTGCAAGCCTTACTCAGCCTGCACCCCACTCTTTAATACTTATCTCAAGATCAGCGGATAGTTCTAACCAAGCGGAGACCTAACGAATAATTTGTTTTGTCTTTTTTAGAACTCGCCCTTTTTGTAATTCCACAAGTTGGAGCAGCGTTATGATAAGCACCGCCACGAAGGACAGCCTCGTCACCTGTCTCTGCCCCTTTCGGGTTTTTAGAAGGGCTATATTTGTAGTATTCTTTGTCGTAAATATCCCAGCACCATTCCCAAACGTTACCAGACATATCATAAATACCGAGAGCATTTGGCTTCTTTTCGGCAATCTCATGCAAAACTGGAAGTTGTGATCCTGAATTATCTTTATACCAGCCAACTTCATCAAGAACGTCACTACCCGAATATCTATACCCACTCTGGTTTATTCCGCCACCGGCCGCGTATTCCCACTCAGCTTCTGTTGGGAGACGATAACCATTAACCAACCAATTACATTCGACAATACCATCCTCCCAGTCATCTGGATTTGTATCACCGTTAATACTGTAAGCAGGTGTTAAGTTTTCCTTTATACTTCTCTTGTTACAATAGTCTATTGCTTCATACCAGGTCAGTCCAAATATGGGTAAGTTCATATTTCTTTCATTCGAAGGCCACCAAGGTACATACTCCATAAGATCTTTCCATTGATTAATTGTTACCGTTGCTTTAGCCATATAAAAGTTGCTCACTTCGACATTATGCATAGGCATCTCTACCTCACTCCCGGTATTGCTTCCCATTCTAAAGGTCCCCCCTTTCACAAAGACAAACTCGTCAATAAGATAGACTTCGGAAACAACATAGCTACTTTTCCATCCAGGTATCATTCCCTTAACCTTTATCCTTGTATCTGATTCGATAAGGAATGGTCCTGTATATACTGTAGAGCTTTCAGTTGGTTCACTCTGATCAGTTGTATAGAGGTAAGAAGCACTCTCATTCTCACCTGTAATACTCAATAAAATTGGCGTATCGTAGGCTCCCGTTTTTGCGCTAAGTACAGGGTCGGTAACTTGCAGAGTATAAGTTCCTTTTGTCACGTCACTACTCTTTATCCCCTCTTTAACAGCAATAGCTTTGAGAACTATTTTCTCGTCAATAAGTACTGGTTTGGTATAAACAGGTGACTTTTCACTCGGTGACTCACCGTTTGTTGTATAATGTATCGTCGCGCCTGGGGTACTGCTTGAAATAGTTACTGTTTGCGAGTCGAAATACAGCCCCCCAATTGGGTCAAAGCGTGGTCTATGCACTCTTTCATATTTCACTTTATAT
Source organism: Candidatus Cloacimonadota bacterium (assembly GCA_020532365.1). Lineage (GTDB taxonomy): Bacteria > Cloacimonadota > Cloacimonadia > Cloacimonadales > JAJBBL01 > JAJBBL01. Next base: position 5,409 of record JAJBBL010000154.1, read on the forward strand.
TTACCCGAAGCGACCTCACTATTTTTCCATCCACTTTTATAAGCAACTGCTTTCAAATTCAGTGATGGATGTGCTGGAATAGGTTCTAAGTAGTGTTTTGACGTATCATCCGGCATAGTACCATCAGTTGTATAGTAAATTTTTACATCTATAGTCTCGCATAGGATACTCACTGCGTCCAAGTATTCATAATCCCCTTGAGGCGGATCGAAAATTGGGGTACTTACGTAAAAAGTGTATTCTGCACTGGCAGTAACACTCTCTTTCCAGCCAGCCTTAAACGCTTTTGCTTTAATCACCGTATTGGAGTCTACTTCGATAGGCTCAAAATATCTCAATGATTCTTCTGTTGGCTCTGTTCCGTCAACGGTGTAGTGAATACTTACCCCTTCCGTTGAACAAGTTATTTCTACTTGTTGCACCTCAGAATACTCTCCCTCTCCCGGACTAAACTGAGGAGCAGCCAATCTATCAAAAGATATTTCATAGTTTGCTACACCTGTTTTGCTTGATGGCCATTCTTTGTGAAACGCTTTGGCCTTAACAACCGTATCTTCGTTAATCTCGATCGGTTTAGTATACTGTTCACTCTCTTCATTCGGTTCACTACCATCAAGTGTATAATAAATAGTGGATAACTCAGTTATACACTCGATACTAACCACTTGTACTTTGTTGTAAATACCCGCCGCAGGGGTAAAAGTTGGTTCAGCAACTACAAAATTATATTCTCCCTCTGCTGTTTCACTATCAAGCCAACTCTTCTTAAAAGCCTTAGCTTTCAAAAGAATATCATTAGTAATCGGTACCGGATATGTATAATAATTAGAAGCCTTTGTTGGCTCACTACCATCAACTGTGTAATAGATCTCCGCCCCGTCAGTATTACAAGAAATTGAGACATTTAGAATATTGTAGTGCTCACCCGGCTCCGGATTAAAAATAGGGGCTCCAACCTGAAGTAATTCAATTTCATAATTTGCTGATATAGAGGCACTATCCTTCCAACCCTTTTTGTAAGCTTTCGACTTTAAAGTAGTTGTAGTACTAATTTCAATAGGTTCTGAATATCTAATAGCGCTTTTTGAAGGCTCACTGCCATCTGTAGTGTAATAAATACTCGCCCCGTCAGTATTACACTCAATAACAACGTATTGATGACCCGAATACGTGCCCCCCTCTGGGTTAAACGATAGTTTTAATTGCTTTTTAACAGGTTTACTTATTATGCGATCAATACAACCAGTTAGTAAAATCGACAGCACAAGCAGAACTAAAATCATCCTAATCCTCATTGTTCCCTCCTAAATAATTCTTACCTTAATTCATATGATTTACACGCAAGCATAGTTCATAGCTGCAAACAACTCAACCTGATTGATAACTATGCAATTATCGTTCCAAACTGTTTTTTTAAAGGGATATCACAAATGATACCCCTACAAATAACCGTAACTATGTGAACTCCAATAATTTATTGGTTTATTTTGTAGGGGGCCGGGCTTGCTCGCCCCGCAATCAACAAAAAGTCGATTAAATAAACCGTAAGGGGCGAACTAACTCGCCCCTTACACACAATCGCATTTACCCTTATTTAATTACTGTGCATCTGCCGGAACTGACTATTACCTCGTCTACCGACAACTGATACATATAAAGTCCACTACCAACTAAACGCTCCTGCTCATCCTTGCCGTTCCAAAAGATACTATATTCACCTTTGGATAGCTCGGCATTGATCAGTCGCTTCACAAACTGCCCTTTGACGTTATAAATGTCGATTATAGCCTGACTACTCTTCGGTAATTGAAAGCTTATCGTCGTACCTGGCATTGAGCGCTCTGCACTATTTGTGTTTTCATTCAGAGAGATTGGATTTGGATAGTTGTAGAGTTTATAGTCGAAAGCATCTATCTTAGGCAATGTCTCTCCGCCAACACCTGTTACCCCTTGATACTCATAAGCACCAATATCAATCATACC
>JAJBBL010000078.1 GCA_020532365.1 Candidatus Cloacimonadota bacterium
GATGTGATCGATGCAGATGTTTTGCAAAAAATTAGTTCAGATACGGCGACTTTTGAGTTAGGCACCCCATACACCGGTCTTTTAGTTGCTAAAGTACTTATGAAGGATATGAATGGCAGCTTAACCGTTTTAAGCTCTGACGACTCGACAGAGTATAAGGTGGAAGTTTAGTCAGTAAATGGCGGAGAGTCAGGGATTCGAACCCTGGGTCCCCGTGAAGGGACAACGGTTTTCGAGACCGCCCCGTTCAACCGCTCCGGCAACTCTCCACTATCTTTTACTTTTAAAAAATTCTTTCAGTAGTTCAGAGCACTCAGTACTCTTTACCCCTCTGATTATTTTCGGGTTATGATTGAGCTGTCGGTCAGCTGGTATATTATAGAGTGAGCCAACAGCGCCCGTCTTGCCATCAAACGCACCAAACACAACAGTTCCAACTCTCGCTAAAACTATTGTACCTGCGCACATCGAGCAAGGTTCCAGAGTCACGTAGAGCGTAAAATCGTAAAGATATTTTTCACCTTTACTAATAATCTCTTCAATCACTAATTTTTCAGCGTGTGCAGTAGGGTCAGACATCTGTCTTGTTCTATTATGGTTTTGGGCGATAATTGAACTCTCTTTAACCAGTATTGCGCCGACAGGTATTTCATTCTCTTCGAGCGCTTTTTCAGCCTCTTTTAAGGCGAACGACATCCAATAATCGTGAGTTAAGTAAATCTTCATAAGTTTATTTATCTACTCTTCTCCCTATAGAGTAGTGTGTAAATCCTAACTTTTTCATCTCATCGGGGTCGTATTGATTTCTACCGTCAAAGATGACAGGTGTTTTCAGTGCTTCCTTAATTCGAGCAAAGTCTGGGTAGCGGAACTGGTGCCATTCTGTGATTAAAAGAAGCGCATCTGCATTTTGTGCTGCATCATAGCTGTTTTCAGTATAAGTGATCTTGTCGTTTCCAGCAAACACTCTTTTAGCTTCAGTCATAGCAATCGGATCGTAAGCTTGAATTTTAGCGCCGGCAGCGGTAAGTGCGTTGATAATAACGATTGATGGTGCTTCTCTCATATCGTCAGTTTGTGGCTTAAAGGAGAGCCCCCACACGCCGAATGTTTTACCTGTAAGGTTTTCACCGAAGTGTTGTTTAACCTTATCAACGAGCACCTTTTTTTGATTGAAGTTCACCTCTTCCACTGCGCTCAATATCTTTAGTCTATATCCATTATCTACGCCTGTCTTAATCAATGCTTTAACGTCTTTAGGGAAACAGCTCCCTCCGTATCCGACTCCGGGGTAGATAAATTTATACCCAATTCTGGTATCAGAGCCGATGCCGTTACGTACTTCAGCTATATCTGCACCGGTCAGTTCACAGAGCTTGGCAATCTCATTAATAAAAGATATTTTAGTAGCCAGCATAGCATTTGCAGCGTACTTAGTCATCTCAGCCGATTTGACAGACATAACCAGCACTCGGTCGTTACTCCTATTAAAAGGTGCGTAGAGGGTTTTCATGATTTCAGCAACTTTGAGGTTATCGGTACCGACTACAACGCGGTCGGGCTTCATAAAGTCTTCAATTGCATTCCCCTCTTTGAGGAACTCGGGGTTAGAGACTACGTCAAAATCTATGTTTACCCCTCTCTCTGCTAAAGTATCTGTCACTACATTTTCGACAAGTTTAGCAGTTCCCACCGGAACAGTCGATTTGGTGACTATTATTCTATAATCATTCATACAGGAGGCTATTTCCTTAGCCACGGCTAAGACGTTTGACAAATCGGCAGATCCATCTTCTTCTGGCGGAGTCCCCACCGCAATAAAGCAGAGGAGCGACTTACCCACAGCTTCTTTTAGATCGGTAGTAAATAAGAGTCTACTATCCTGATGATTACGGACTACCATTTGTTCCAAACCAGGCTCGTAAATAGGGATTATACCTTCATTTAGCTGCTTGATTTTAGTCTCGTCATTGTCAACACAGATTACTTGGTTACCCATCTCAGCAAAACAAGTGCCGGTCACTAATCCGACATATCCACTTCCGATTACAGTTAAGTTCATATTACCTCTCCATTTGAATCGTTTCTTAACGGTGTTTACTTTACATTATTTATTTTTAGAGGTAATTGTCAACCTAATGATTAGGGCTTCTTCGGTAATGGAAGAGGGGAGAGGTGAGGGAGAGCTACTTGTTTTGGGAAAGACTACCCTCTACTAATATAAGGGGTTACACGGGTAGTCTTTTCTGAAACTATTTTAGTTTGGTATAAGATGGTTGAATATAAAACGTTGTGGGTAGATTGATAAGCTAAATTAGAATTCTTCATTTAGCTCAAGAAGTTCAACCTCTCTGTCTGATAATACTTCCAACTGGTTACTCTCTGCCTTCACTGCTACAGCTTGTTTAAGCATATTAACTTGGATTACGACCTCTTTAATGTTTTTGGTATCGGCCACTTTACCTATAACCCCTTTGAGTGGTCCAGAAATAAATCTAACAAACTTCCCTTTTTCGATATAATGATGCTCCGTCATTTCGATCTTATTATCTCGAATTCTGTGAATTGCTTTCAGCTCTTCCAGGAAGTGTCGTTCATTTCTAATAGTGAGGAAGCTTACGGTGTGTCCGGAGTTGGTGAGGGTCTGTCTTTCAACTTGAGGGAATCTGATAAAGATATAGTTACTGAACAGCGGTTTGGTATAGACAACTTTTTTTCTCTCATATTCTTTATGGCTTTCTATGAGCGGGAGGTAGTAAGTTATCCCATTTTTATGAGCATATTCAGCTAATTTCTTTTCTCTTTTAGGTTTTGTGTAGACGGTATACCATTTTTCACTCTTTACTTCGACCAGCTCACCATAAAGCTCAGGGTATTCAAATTTTACATCTGCCACTTCAAGACCTTAGATTGATTTAATATCGGTAGTGTTCCGGTTTGTATGGTCCTTCTAAAGGCACGCCTATATACTCAGCCTGTTTTAGGGTAAGTTTTGTCAATTTGACCCCCAGTTTATCTAAGTGTAATTTGGCAACTTCTTCATCCAAGTGTTTAGGGAGTGTATGAACTCCGAGGGGATAATTGTTTTGCCAGAGGTCAATTTGAGCTAAGACTTGGTTGGTGAACGAGCAACTCATCACAAAGGAGGGGTGTCCTGTTGCATTGCCAAGGTTCACTAATCTACCTTCTGAAAGGAGGATGATAGCTTTATTATTTGGTAGGTGAATAAGGTCGACTTGTGGTTTGATATTCTCTTTAATAACCCCTTTGAGAGCATAAAGTTCATCTACTTCTATCTCATTATCAAAGTGTCCGATGTTACAGAGTATAGCGTTGTTTTTCATCCTTAAAATGTCTGCTACTGTAACTACTCCACAGTTTCCTGTAGCGGTCACTATTATATCGGCTTCTTCAACGACTTGATCAAGCGTTTCCACCTGATACCCTTCCATAGCAGCTTGGAGGGCACAGATCGGGTCTATTTCGGTGACAATTACTCTCGCTCCGAAACCACGCATAGACTGTGCACACCCTTTCCCAACGTCTCCAAATCCACAAACTACTACTACTTTACCGGCTATCATTATATCAGTGCCACGTTTAATGCCGTCGGCAAGTGATTCTCGGCAACCGTAAAGGTTATCAAATTTTGACTTAGTTACCGAGTCGTTGACATTGATTGCGGGAAAGAGAAGTTTGTTTTCTTTAAACATTCTATAGAGCCGGTTAACTCCGGTAGTAGTCTCTTCGCTGACCCCTTTGATTCTCTCGATCGACTTATGCCAGATAGTAGGGTCATTTTCGATCATAGGTTTAAGTAAGTTAAAGATGATTAACTTATCTTTTTCTTCAGGGTGAGGTGGAGTAATAGAACCTTTTACTTGGTATTCTTTCTCTAACTGATAGGCGTAATGGAGCACAAGTGTCGCATCTCCGCCGTCATCTACTAAGATATCTGGTCCTTCTCCGTTGGGGTAGAGTAAAGCTTTGATAGTACAATCCCAGTATTCTTCATTAGTCTCACCTTTCCAAGCGAAAACAGGTATACCAGCCTGAGCGATAGCGGCAGCTGCGTGATCTTGTGTTGAAAAGATGTTGCAGCTTGCCCAGCGGACTTGTGCGCCGAGCGCGACAAGTGTTTCGATCAGCACGGCGGTTTGGATAGTCATATGTAGACTACCGCTAATTTTGGCACCGGCGAGAGGTTTGCTCTCTTGGTATTTATCTCTAAGTGCCATCAGTCCTGGCATTTCAGCTTCAGCCAGCCGAATTTCGGTTCTCCCAAAATCGGCCAGCTTAATATCTTTGATTTTATAATCGTTCATTCTTATCTGTTTCTATCTCTATCTCGATTGTAGTCTCTTCTTCCGCCGCTATTTCTATCTCTTCCACGGTCACGATTGCCACCATAGCTACGTGATTCAGAGCTACTTCTCTCACTGCTACCTGTAGGATTATTCACATACATTTCATTACCGGCAACACCTTTCATTGAGAGTTGTATTTTACCACGATCAGCTCCGGTAAATTTAACCTTAACCGGGTCTCCTACTTTGATAAAGTCTTGAGCATTTTCCACTCGAGAGGTGTGGAGTTGAGAGACGTGTACAAGCCCTTCTTTAACTCCGCTCATAAACTTTACAAATGCACCGAATGGCTCTACTCTACTTACAGTACCATCGTATATAGCTCCCATTTCAGGGTCTTCAGTTAGGTCTCTTATTTTCTGTTTAGCTTGCTCTATTGCAGCACCGTTTGACGAGCTGATGTTGACAGTACCGTCATCAGAGATATCGATACTTACTTTCGTCTCTTCGATAATACTTTTGATCATCTTTCCACCCGGTCCAATAATGGTTCCAATTTTGTCTTGGTCTACCTTAAAGCTTTCTATTCTTGGAGCGTATTGGGAGACCTCTTTACGTGGCTCAGAGATGGTCTGTTTCATTATATTGAGGATATGGAGTCTCGATTTCTTGGAGATATTGAGTGCTTCTAACATTAAGTCTTTAGAGATACCTTCAATCTTGATATCCATCTGCACAGCTGTGATTCCATCTTCTGTACCGGTAACTTTAAAGTCCATATCGCCAAGGTGGTCTTCCATTCCGATGATATCGGTCAAGATAGCAGATTTGCCACCCTCCATAACGAGTCCGTTAGCAACACCTGCCACCATCTTTTTAATGGGTACTCCAGCGGCCATAAGAGCCATACATCCACTACATACAGAGGCCATAGATGATGATCCGTTAGATTCGGTAATATCAGAGACTACTCTAATGGTATAGGGGAACTCTTCTTTATTTGGCATAACAGCTTCAAGTGCTTTTTCAGCTAAAGCCCCGTGTCCTAACTCTCTACGTCCAGGTGCTCTCATAAAACCAGCTTCACCGACGCTATAGGGTGGGAAGTTATAATGCAAGAAGAATTGCTTTTTATACTCTTCTTCTAATCCATCGATAATCTGCTCATCGGTTCCTGAGCCTAAGGTAACAGTGCCGATAGACTGTGTTTCACCTCTGGTAAAAAGGGCTGAGCCGTGTACTCTTGGGAGTAGGTCGATTTCACAGTTGATAGGTCTAATTTCGTCAAGTCCGCGACCATCAGCACGTCTATGCTCATTAACTACTGCTTCACGGAAGTACTTATAGGTCAAGTTCTCAAAGATTTGCTTGAGTGTTTTTTCCTTTTCTTCGTACTCTTTTTCCTCTAACTTTTCTTTATATTGGTCAAGCATACGTTGTTTAAGCTCATCCAATGTATTCCCTCTTTCAAGTTTACCCGAGATTTTAGTAGCGTTATTAATGTCAGCACCAAAGGCTTCATCTACTTCATTAGTAAACTCTTCTGGTATAATGTCTAACACTACTTCCATTTTAGGCTTAGCCGCTTCTGCGATGAACTCTCTTTGGATTTCGATCATTTCTTTAATAGTTTCGTGACCGAAATAGATAGCTTCCATTATTTTCTCTTCACTAATCTCAAGGGCTCCTGCTTCTATCATTACGACAGATGTATCAGTCCCGGCAACTGTAAGGTCGAGTACTGATTCTTGCATCTCTTCTATAGTAGGGTTAACTACTAATTCATCGTCTATTAGTCCGACGGAGACGCTTGATAGCGGGCCATTAAACGGTATTTCTGAGATACCGAGGGCGAGAGATGCGCCAAAGATTCCGAGCATTGCCGGATCATTTTCGTCATCGTAAGAGAGGGGTGATATTACAACGTGTACCTGATTTCTGAAACCTTCAGGAAATAGAGGTCTTATGGCTCTATCTACCAGTCTACAGGTAAGAGTTGCTTGGGTTGACGGCTTTGTTTCTCTTTTGAAAAAGCCACCCGGTATTTTACCCGCTGCATACATTTTTTCCACTAAATCCACTGTTAGCGGAAAGAAATCAGTCCCTTCTGCAACTGTCGGTGAAACCGTAACTGTTACCAATATTACTGTCTCGCCATAAGTTAGATATATAGCCCCACTGGCTTGTCTTGCTATTCTTCCGGTCTCAATTGTTAAAGTTCTTCCAGCAAGCTCAAAACTTTTCTTAATTATTTTTTGTTCATTCATACTTTCTTCTTATACTCCCTATTTCCTTTGATTCTCCATTTTTTCTTCCAAAACAGCAGTAAATACCTCTAAATATGTGAAATAGAGGGCTTTTTTAGGAAAAAATAAAAAAGGAAGCGCTGAGCTTCCTTATCTTCTTAAACCTAACCTGCCGATCAGGCTGCGGTACCTTTCGATATCGGTATCTGCGAGATAGCCTAAAAGTCTCTTTCTCTGTCCGATAAGGATAAGTAGGCTACGCCTGGTGTGAAAATCTTTTTTATAAACCTTTAAATGTTCTGTTATCTGTTTAATTCTTGCGGTTAATAGCGCAACTTGTACTTCCGGCGAACCGGTATCTGAATCATGGAGTCTGAACTCTGCCATGATAGCCTCTTTGGCTTCACTTGATAAGGGCATATTACCTCCTATTACTATGTATTGAGTTATTATTTCTACTCCAATAATCTTGTAAAGGATTTTTTTGCATTACTACCAGTTTTGTTCAAAGCAGTGTAGCTACATTCTAAATCAGGTACTTAGAATAACCCTTAAACTCGATAAACAATAGGAGTTTCAACTCATTTACGACACAATTATTCTTGACAAAAAAGAAGTGTCAAGACTTAAGTTTAAATACTAAGGGAGTTTCTAAACTAAATAGGAGAGAGCGTGAAAGAAAATCTAACATGGGTTAAAATACCGTTGACTATTATCGCCTTAACGATTGTTGTCATCATACTCAAAGAGCTTAAGTCTATCTTCTTGCCACTTACTTTTGCTATATTCCTTACCTTTATTTTCTCGCCTTTTAATGCCTATCTCTCAAA
>JAJBBL010000161.1 GCA_020532365.1 Candidatus Cloacimonadota bacterium
TGCTATTATCGTTTAGTCCATCCCAAGTTAGCGAGTAACGGCCGGGCTCTTTGACTTCACTACATAAAGTTTTAACTCGCTGACCGAGTACGTTATATACAGTAATTTCGACATGTTCTCGCTCTTGCAGTGAAAAGGAGATCGTTGTACTTGGGTTAAATGGGTTAGGGTAGTTTTCACCAAGTTCTGTAGTGAGGGTTGGCAACAGTATATCGTCTGCCGAAGAGCAGAGCCCTTGTCCGAAGAGCTCAATTCTTAATTCAGGCTGATATATAGAGTTGGTACTAAAAACCAATTCTCCATCGTAGCTTTTTGTCTCAGTCGGCGCAAAGGTAATCCTAATCTCTTCAGATTCATTAGGATTTAAGCTGTAGGTGTACTCAGTTCGCTCTGAAGCATTGTCGAAGAAATAGCCGTCAGGGAGGGTGATTACCCCTTCGAGGGTGGAGTCGCCAAAGTTGCGGAGCAAGAAGGCTTGGGTAGCAGATTCTCCGCTGCTAAGGGTACCGAACTCTAATCTATCGATATCTGTATAAATTATTGGTTTAGTAGTTATTGAAGTAATAGGTGGAAACTCTATAAGATCGATCCACACGGCGTCAATTCCGCTACTAATAGATTCATTTTTTGCATAAGTCCAGCGGAAGGTGTGCGTGCCTGGATCTACTGGGAATGAGACTTTACTCCAGTTCCCGCCACCTGACCATTCGCCCATTTTAACATCGTTGATGAAAAACATTAGGTAGTCACCATACGCTTCGGTTGAAGTGCGGCGGAAGAAGCTAATCTCACCGCTGTCAACGATACGGAGTTCAATATACATAGAGCTCGTTTGGTTGTGAGTTATCTTTCCCGATCTGGCGGAATAGGCTCCTTGATGGGCAAGATCCGTCTCGATCTCCCAGTCTCTGGTGCCTGTAAAGCGCCAATTATTACTTTTGAAGTCACCCGAAGAGAAGTCCTCCACTTTATGTCCCAAAGCATTGGAGATGTATGTGTTATAGGTCTTTTGCAGGGAATACCCACCGGAAGTTATTACAGCGCCTAAGCTTAAGATGGTGTTAGGTTTCACCTCTTCACCTATTTTGAGAATAAATCGAGCATTCGTTATCCCATACGGATGGATTACCCCTATCTCTTGCACGCTACTTGAGATTACTTCATTGTTGGGGTCAAAGGTGAAGAGACTAACCGATGTTTGCGGGGTTATGGCGTGTCCATCGTTTTTAATAGGTAGGTATACAATAACAGTTTCGCCCGGATCAATCATCTTGTTGTTATTGCCGGACGAATCATCTATTGTGAGAGCGCTGGTTTTCAGGATAGGGGCGTTGATTCTAAATTGAAATGACTTCTCCCAAATGTTCTCTTCATTATCGACAAAGTTGAGAGAGAATAAAAGAGTTTGCCCATCTTCTATACCTTGTGCAAATTCAATTTGAAAAGCTTCTTCTAAGCTTAGCACTTCATCCGGTTGCAGATCTCCAACCTCAAAAGCTGGCTCTTTGATTATCAATAGCGGATCGTCAGAAACGAGGGCAGCTTTAATTCCAACCGCTTTATCTACTCCAACGTTACGTAGATTGAATGCAATGTTGACTGTTTCGTCGAAGTTAAAGTTTAAATACTCGTTCACCAATTTATCGTTAAACCTAAAGTCGTAAAACGTGAGATAAGCCCCTTCATTAACAGAGTAGGGGATGGATCCAACGTAAGTCACTTTATTAAAAGCAGTAACGGTAAGTAGTAGTATTTGAGGCATATCTGGCGGGTTATTTATCGGTAGCTCGATAATTCCGTTACTGTTAGTATATCCGGAGCCGATAATAGAGCGGCCGTCCGACAAAGAAACCAGTGCGTTAGGGGTATCAGTCTGCACCAAGAGACTCTTTTCATCAAAGAAGAGAACTTCGGGATGATCAACTAACATTTGTTGGGGGGTATCGGTTCTGACTTGAAGCGAAGCGTCGCCAAAAATATGCCAGTTTAGAAACTCTTGACCACCACTACCACCCCATTGATCTATCATTTTAGAGGAGCCGTTGTACATCAGACCACCAATAGTATTTACCTTCTCTTTGGTTAACAGGTCTATAATTTCATTCTGTGCAGTCATCGGCTGGATCCACGCTTGGCTAACAGAGGAGGCGTACATAGCTATAGCTCCGGTTGGATTATCATTTGAGCTGTTTTTTGCTCTAAGCCAAGCTTCAGCGAAGCAGGTAGAAGCTGTAAAATTACCGTTCAAGCAGGCTACTGATACTATAAAGGGCAATTTTAATTCGTTTTTTAAGCTATTGACATGACTATTTCCAAAGCCAGTAGTAACCCAAAGAGTGGTAAGACCGTGCCCAACATAGTTAATCATTCCACGTCCAGCATTCACGGCGTTACGTACCTGAGTTGCAGTGGCACTGGGCTGATAAAATCCGTCCACATGGTCGTAATTGTAGTCGAGAAGATCATTTCTGATTTTATTCATATGTTCGATATCAGATGGGTGTTCACCCTCATTAGAAGCGATACCGATTGCGGAACGAAACCAATCTGCATCTTCATCTATATCTCTTTCATAGTGGATGGTACGTTCCACTTGAGTTTTTACTTGTGCGACATTTTCTGCTGAAAAGCGTCCAACAAATATTTCAGGGTAGTAATCATCTCCGTCAAGCAGTGCATAACTCGGGTCTGAGCCGCCGTTACGTACATATGTAGTAGCTATTTGAGCGGCATCACCCACTAATTGGACGAAGGTAAGGCCATCATTTAGGTTATATTGTGTTTGGATAAACGCTTTGATCTGTAGATAGGTATTCCCTATGGATGACAACCTAATCAGTTCGGTCGGGAGCCCTTTTTGATTTTTCCACTCTACATAGGGGGTGATAGCTTCGATAAATTCATCGTAACAAATGACTATCATCCGCCCAGATTCAGGAATAAGCTCATAACGCTGCTCAGTAAAGTTGATAAAATGATCTCGATAGATCTGTTGAAACTCTATGCTATAGTTACTGCGGTTTCTGTTTAGAACGTTGACGGTATCAACACCAACCTCTTTAACTTCAATTAGCATTCGTTTATACACACGAAGTTTTCCTTCAACCGGGTTATACTGGAATGGGTAGATTTTAGCTGTAAGTCCACGAAAGTCCCGAAATATGTAAGGGTCATCAGAGTCAACTAATATGCCGGGGAAAAGTTCATCAGTTTGGTACTGCTCGCTGAAGCTGTAGGGGATCTGATTCGGGTTTATATTACGATAGACAATCCCTTTAGAGGGGGCGACATCCAAGGTCAGATCAAGAAACTCTCCACCGACGAAGCTGACCTCCATCTTTGACTGATCTGGAATAATCAAGCTCTTGGAAATATAGGGGAGCTCAGGGCTACCCTCTTCCATTAAAAAGCCTTGGTCAGATAAACGTATCTGCTGATAAGTTTTGCCTTCTATATCAAGTTCGTACTGCTCGAAGCTTCCCAAGTGGAGCTCCAGCATTGTACTCTCATTGTCACTCTTTATTACTTCAATCTTAAAGTCTTCTATTGATGAGATGCTTGTAGTGTTAGCCATTAATACTACTGTGAGTAGAGCCAACAGCATACTCAAATATATTCTTCTCATTAAACCTCCATTTTCCCGAATAGGAATCTGCATATCCAATATGAGAGGATGTATAGACGTCAAGAAAATATTTCAGTCTAAGTGGTAGAGCTGATACAATAAACTCTTTTTTACACCTATGATCGGATATTAACCCAGCTTCATCTTTTTTAGCCTTAACGAGTTATAGATGACGTTAAGTGAGCTAAACGACATTGCAGCTGCACCTATCATCGGGTGAAGCAGTCCAAGCATAGCTATCGGGACGGCTATCACGTTGTAAAACCAAGCCCAGAAGAAGTTTTCTTTAATCTTGCGGAAGATTGCTTGTGATAGTTTAATGGCTGAGACTACATTGACCAGCTCATTTCGGATCAGGGTAACGTCCGCTGCTTCTATAGCGATATCTGTACCGGTTCCGAGCGCTATACCCACATTCGCCTGTTTCAATGCCGGGGCATCGTTAATACCGTCACCGACCATCGCCACCAATCCATATTTCTCTTGTAGTTTAATAACTTCGTTGACTTTCCCCTCGGGTAATACTTCAGCGGCGATCTGCTTAATACCGGCAAGTTTAGCTATAGCTTCAGCGGTCTTACGATTATCTCCAGTGACCATAATCGAGACGATCCCCAACTCGTCTAACATCTTGATTGCCTGTTTAGAATCCTCTTTAATCTTGTCAGCTACAGCGATGACTCCGATTAATTGTCCATCTAACGCTATCAAAAGAAGGGTTTTAGCCTCGTTCTCCAAGTTGTTCATTGTAGACTCTGCTCCGACAAAGTCGATCCCGTGATCTGAGAGGAGTTTTCTATTTCCAGCATAAACACGTTTACCGTCTACGGTACCGACAATCCCTTTGCCGGGGATCGCTTCGACTTCAGTTACGTTTGAAAGCTTGACTTTTCGCTCTTCGGCATAGGCTATTACAGCGGTGCCGAGCGGATGCTCAGAGGCTTTCTCTAACGTTGCGGAGTAAAAGATCACCATATCGACTGAGAAGTTGTTGAACGGTTTGACGTCGGTAACTTCAGGTTTACCGTGTGTAATAGTCCCGGTTTTATCAAAAGCTATCGCTTTAATTTCACGTAAGGTTTGTACAGCTTCACCGCTACGGATCAAGATCCCGTGTTCTGCACCTAATCCACTACCGACCATTAAAGCGGTTGGAGTTCCCAATCCCAAGGCACAGGGGCAGGCGATGACTAATACTGCTGTAGCGGTAATGAAGGCTAAGGTTAAGCCGCCTGCTGCTGGGTTGACCCAAGGTAGGAAGGTTGCGCCCCATTCAATAATAGAGCGATGGAATTCAGGGAATAGCCAGTGGGAGAGGAAGGTAAGGGCAGTTAAGCCGAGTATTACCGGTACGAAGTAGCCGGTCACTCTATCAGCAAACTCTTGTATCGGTACTTTTGAGCCTTGGCATTCTTCCACTAATTTAATCACTTGTGACAAGAAGGTATCTTTCCCTGTTTTGGCCACTTTTACTTTTAGAAATCCTTGCTTGTTGATAGTGGCACCGATCACCTCTTCGCCGACTGTGCGGGTAACCGGCATCGATTCACCAGAGACCATTGATTCGTCTATCGAGCTTGTCCCTTCGATGATGATGCCATCGATCGGAATCTTTTCGCCAGGTTTGACAATCATTATATCGCCCACTTCTAACTCTTTGACTGATACTTCGATTACTTCTCCATCTCTTTCAATACTTGCTGTTTTTGCTCCTAAGTGAATGAGTTTTTTGATAGCTTCGGAGGAGCGCCCTTTAGCTCTATTTTCGAGGTATTTACCGACTAAGTGGAAAGTCATAATTGTAGTAGCCATTTCAACGAAGGTCTGAATGTCGAAGAAGAAACCAGCTAAACCGACAAGGAATGGGGGTAACGAACCGAGACTCACCAAAACATCCATATTAGCAGCTCTGTTCTTTAAAGAGAGCCAGCTCGATTTATGAACTCCGAAGCCAATGATAAAGACTACTGGGAAGCCGAGTAAAACAGTTATTAGATGGTAATAAGGGATGACGAAGCCAGCCATCTTGAAAATCATTAGGATCATCACAATGCCAGCCAAGATAGATGAATAGATCATCTTGTTCCTCGCCATTTTTACATAGTCGAGTGAATCATCCTGTTCCTCTTCATCCTCAGCGATAGTCGATTCATACCCTAAGTTGGCAATAATTTGACGGATCTCGCTCAGCTTGATCTGCTTTCGGTCGAAGATAATAGTCCCTTTTTCATTAGCAAAATTTATATGTACCTCAGTTATACCTGCGGTCTCTTTAAGTTTCTTTTCAATACCACCGGAGCAGTTAACGCAAGACATCCCTTTAATTTGTAGGATTACTTTTTCAGTGTTATCATTCAAGTCTTCACCAAGTTTTGCCTTGTATCCCAACTGGTCGATCATATCGAGGATTTGTTCTACTTTAATTATTTCGGGTTGAAAGCTGACCAACGCTTTCCCATTAGCAAAGTTTACATTAGCCTCAGTTACCCCCTCCATATTGCGGAGCGTGCCTTCAACGCCACCAGAGCAGCTGGCACAGGTCATCCCTTCAATGTCGACGGTTATCCTTCTTATATCGTTAGCCATTAAAGCCTCCTTTTGCTATCTATCAATAAAAGATACTGTCTTTCTCTCATAAGGCAATTTGTTTTGATTTTTTCAGAGGTTTTTCTCTTCGTTGGTAATAATTACGTTTACAAGAAATGGGCTTAATATATTCAGTCAATAAACTGTACGATGAGGTGGCAAATGTCAGACATAAAAACGATACTACTCGTTGAAGATGATGAAGATATAGTAAGCTGTTTGAAAGAGCTATTAGAGTTGCAGGGGTATAGGGTACTCGTTGCTTTAGATGGTGAGGAGGGGGTTAACCTTTACACTGAAAACAGAGAGAGGGTTTCTTTAGTAGTTACCGATTTAAACCTACCTAAGATGGATGGTGACGAAGTAATCAGAACAATAAATGAAATGAATCCCGAACAACGGTTTATACTGGTCAGCGGATATATAGCTGACGATAAACTGATCAAACTTTACGAAGGTAGATTAACCTTCTTACAAAAGCCGTATAGGTTTCAGACGATTATAGAACTCGTTAGGGAGCAGACTACTTAGCTTTTCCACTCTATCGGTCAGAGGGAGGCTAATGCGTTGATTGCTTGTTCAGCGTGAACCCCTTCGATGACTTCAACCTCTTGAAGCTGCTTGAATAATATTAATCGAAGCCCTTTAGCCGAGCCTTTTTTATCCATTGCAAATAGCTCTTTACCTTTTGATAAAATAAGACTTAGCTGACTTATATTGAGTCGCTCTGGAAATCCGTATAGGTTAAGTAGAGCAGAAACTTTATCGACAACTTCCGGCTTACACAGTTTTAATTCCACGCTTAACCGCGCTGCTGCACGAATACCGATGGATACCGCTATCCCGTGTGGGATCAGGTAGTTGGTAGCTGATTCAATCACGTGAGCAAAAGTATGCCCCAAGTTCAACTTTCTTCTCTCCTTTAGGTCTAAAAGGTCAGCTTCACAAAGCTTTCCCTTTAGTTCGGCGCTCAATAAAATTATCTCTTTATCAACAAGGAGCTGTATTGCATCTACCTTATTATCCGAGTTTAACTGTTCGAAATATCTATTTAGTGTGTCGTAAAGAATGTTAGGTTCGACGAATGAAATCTTGATCAATTCGGCTAACCCGTTCTTCCATTCAAGTGGGGGGAGAGTCAGCAA
>JAJBBL010000108.1 GCA_020532365.1 Candidatus Cloacimonadota bacterium
CCTGACTGCCCCTACCGATCTAAACATCGATCAAGTAGCACAGAATGAGCTAAAACTCTCCTGGAAAGATAACGCTATCGGAGAGACGGGATACAGAATCGACCGTAAAATTGGCGATGGGAAGTGGACTGAAGGATATAAAACATTCCCCGCTAATACTACCTCTTTCAGAGATAATTTCAATGACCTCTTTGTCAGTATCAACTACCGAGTGTATGCTTACGTCGGTACAACTATAACGGCAAAAGAGGAGATCTCGTTTACCCCTGTCTACCCCAAACCGACTAACCCGTCTATAATACAGCTTTCACCCACTGAAGTTAAGTTTAATTGGGCGTATGAACAGGCCGATAGAGAAAATATCGAAGGATTTGAAGTCTATCGCAAAATAGGGACTACCGATTGGATACCCCTTACTATTACCAATAATCAAGCTGAGGAAGTCATAGACGTCCCGAATCATCAGGTTAGCACACTCGCCTATCGGGTCAGAAGCTATAAAGACACCTACTTCTCAGCCTTTTCTGATCCTGTGGAGCTTCACTTCAATATAACTCCGCTTGGCTCTTTAACCCTGTCAGATATTGGTAACAAACTACACGTCGATGAGGATAAAGCATATATTGCTAACGACTTTAACGGGATCTCAATAATTGATCTCTCTAATCCGATTAACCCCCGTATAAACGCTAATATCCAGCTGCCCGATAGAACAACATCTATAGACAAAAAAGGCAACCTACTCGTGGCTGGTAGCTTTAATGGACGAATAAGCTTTATAGACCTTGATGATAACTCTATCTTTACCCACTTAGAAACTAAAAACCCTGTACACGATATTAAAGTCATTGAGCAGAATGGGATAGCATACCTGCTAATCGCTAACGGCTCGGCAGGGCTACTGGTCGCCTCTTATGACAAAAATGATCCGACTGACCCTAAAGTGATCAGTCGCTACAATACATACGGCTCAAGCCAATCGATCGCTGCAGAAGGGAATAACGTCTACCTCGGTGATGGATATGGTGGAGTTCTTAAATTCGATATCTCCGACCCTTCTAAACCTGTTAAAACTGGCGAAAACAATGGACTCGGAAACTGCATTGATCTTAACCTACTCGGTAACAACCTATACGTATCTACAGGGAGTACTGGAATGAAAGTAGTTGATAAAAACAGTCTGCAACTGATTAACTATTTCGATACCCCCGGATATGTTATCGATACGGATGTGACCAATAGATACGCCTTTATCGCCGATAATCAGGTAGGGCTATATCTCGTTAGTATTACGAACGATCTGAATCTTTACTCACTATCATTGATTCCGTCTGAGTATAAACTTACCTCAGTTAAAACTAAAGGTAATTATATCTACCTGCTTTCGGAATCTTCACTACAAATCATCCAAGTCTCATCATAAAGCGGAGGTTATAATGAATAGAAGCTTAAACATTTGCAATTACAAAACCCTTGCTGCGCTCTTGTTGCTGCTCTTACCACTGATGTCTGTCCCCCTCTTTGCACAACATTATGCAATAGATAACGTCTCTATGCAACCTAACCCGTTCTCACCCAACGGCGACGGAATTAGAGATGAACTTACCATTAGCTTTTACCTCAATAATAGTGGACCTGTAAATATTAGCGTAGAACAGGTAACCCCTATGAGTGTACTCTACTCCACAACTATTGATGGACACTCCGGCTTGAACCACTTTACCTGGGATGGTAAAGATGGCTTAGGAACAGTACTCCCCGACGGTAAATATGCCCTAAGAATTGAGTTCTATACCGCTTCCTATTACTTGGATGACGGTATTATTATCAATACTACTCCGCCAGAAATTGAAATGATCTCCAGCTCACCTAACCCGTTCTCACCTAACGGTGACGGATATCAAGACGTGCATACCGTTAAATATCGAGTAAAAAACTCAAACGTCCAATATCTCGGCTTGATTAAGGTCGACTTTGCAGCTAAAACGGCAAAGTTTGTAGATGACATAAATGGGAACACAGGACCCTTTGATATCCCCTACTCTGACGGAATGTATCTGATGATTAATCGGCCCTTAGCCTATTTTGGTAACATCACAGCCCCGTCCACAGTTAATTATACCTTAACTATCGGTGGCTCATACTCATTCCCTGTATCGATCTCGAGAGGACAAGATTTATATAAAATTGGCCAAAACTATATGCCCTATCGCATCGTTTCTCCATCCATCGGATTGGACGTACCAGACGAATTTAATATTGGAGAAGACTACCTTGCCCTATACGGTATCGAAGGGAACGCTACCTTCAATATCCATAATAACGACGGTAGTGACCGCTCCTTGAACGACTTGTATCCAATCTACTTTGGCTCCTTTAATGATAACTTTGCCGACCCAACCAATATCGACATTAGTAACGGAAATATCTATTCCATCGCTATCGGCTCACAAGCAGGGACTATTCCAGGAGACGAACTCGATGACGGCCGATACATCTATCGTATTAAAGTCACTAATGCCGTTGAATACGCTACTGAAGAAAACGGCGAACTACTGGTTAATAGCCACCCTATCACCGTTGAATCATACATCGCACCTAACCGAATCTCACCCGAGAATCAAGACGGTCTATTCGACCAGGCTATCATCCACTATGAGCCCTCCGAAGATGGATACATAACTATTAAGATTCACGATCAAGATAACAATCTTATAAGAACGCTCGTAAATGAACAGCTCACCTTCGATGAACAGGGAGGATACGTTCTCTGGGACGGTAAAGACGATGGGGGTAATTTCGTCTCCAGCGGAGCTACTAATATCTATATTGTTGAAATCACCGTACGTGATAGATATATACCTTCAGACGTCGCAAGCTTAAGACAGAGCATTGTCGTCGATAATGCACTCCCTACAAGCCCAGTATTACACCAATTATTCCCAGATCAACTGTCAGGTAAAGAGGTTATTATCTCCGGTATCACTAATGAAACCAACTGTGACGTTATCCTCTTTCTAAACGGTGTTAATAGAGGTGTAGCAGGTAAAACAGGTGCAAGCCCAGGCTATTTCGAGTTTAACGTGACCTTAGAAGAGGGGGATAACTCGATCTATATCAAACTTAAAGATGAAGTGGCTAACCTCGGTACACCTTCTAATGCTATAACACTCTTCTTAGACTCACAACCCCCTCAAATTACGATCCTAACACCTCAAGAAAATGCTACTTTTAATACTAAGGATATCGATGTCACCGCCAAAGTAGCTGATAACGGAAGTGGTGTCGATTTGGTCAGATTTGGATTCACCATCGATGAAGAAGAATCTATTAAATGGATCAATGGTACATTCTTGTCTGACGATACTTACGGCGCTACCTATACCGTTCCAGCCAGTATTAATGAACAAAAAATCACTATGGTTGTTGAAGCTACCGATATGCTCGAAAATAAAACAACCACACCTACTCCAAGACACTTCTCCTATAAACTGCCTACTTCTATCGCACCACCTCTATTTGTGGGAAGTATACCTGAAAGTAACGCCAATATTAGAGTCATCCCTAATAATAGAGTAGAGGTAGTGATCGATAGTGAAGTTGACTTGATTAACGACCCTGCAAAATCAACTATCATCCTCTACCATCCTTCAGGACAAGGTATAACACACGGCTTAGGGGGTAACATCACCTACCATAAAGAGGGGAGCGATATTCACACAATAAGACTCAGCTTCACCCAACCACTCGAAAGCTCCGGTGAAGATGACGGTGAATACAGATTAGTATACTTTGCTGAAAACATACTCAACCAGTCAATTACTGACGAGATTTTCTTTAAATACGATACGATTAGACCTTATGTGAATAACTATCATCTTAACACAACTGAAGAGCTGCTGGTGATCGATAACCAGTACTTCTTTAACAAGCCTATAGACTCGATCAGCGTGGATGTTAACGACTTGTTATCTGGGGTTGATTTTGCAACTAACCTTACCAGAGTAGTTCTCTATGACTCGAACAACGAAGTCGTACAGGGTATCGGTAGTGTTAACGTTAACACTGTTAACTGGACTCTAAAAAACACGCTTAACCCAAGTGACACACATCAGACTTACCGTATCTATGTTCGAGCTACCGATAAGGCGGGTAACCAGCTTGTAGTAAACCGTAACTTTATCTTGCTGAAGACTATACAACCCTCGATTACCTCTACTTATCCAGCTAAAGATAGCTTTATCAATACACTTAATAATAACAGCGTAACCGTAAGGGTAACCGATAACAATCACTTTGGTATAGATAGTAGCAAAACCACTATAGAACTTAAAGGTGCCGGCATCAACTACTCACCTACCAATAACGCTACCCTTAGTGTCCAGAGTATCTCTGCAAACACCTATGATATCTCGCTCACCTTAGACTCACCTTTAGGGTTAGATGGTAGCTTTGATGACACCTATGAGGTTAGCATTAAAGTAACAGACTTAACCGGTGAAGAGATAACTAAGGTGTATGAGTTTGACTTTGACTCACAGATGCCGACTATGAGTAGCCCTGTCGTATACAACACCGACGGCTGGAACAGTGCTCTTATCCCGAACTTAAGAATAAGTAATCCTATAGATCACTTCAGTATCGAAGTATCGGATAACTTATCAGGGGTAAACCTTACTTCGCCTAACACTTATCTAAGACTACACAAGGCGGATACTTCTATAATACCAGGTACCTTTGAAATAGTAGGTAACACCCTCTATTGGAGACTTACCAACAGACTTCCTAACGATGGGACGGCTGATGGTAGCTATTATCTCTCCTACAGTGTAGTGGACAAAGCGGGTAACCTTTTAAAAGACAGGATTAACTTCCAGGTGCTCAACCCACTCTCACCTGTAGTAGAGAGTATGTCACCTGTCGCTGAGAGTGTAATCGTCTCCCTTACTCCGAATGTAATCACGCTCGACTTTACCGATGAGCGTGGAATAGATCTGGATGACTACAACAAGACTTACTTGAAGTTAACCACTCCTCAAAATAGCGTAATCTCTCATAATAATGGAGCTACGCTCACTATCATTAAGAATACAGACACTGCATACAAAATAGAGCTGGCTTTAGATGAAGAGCTTGCTGTTGAAGGCATTTATCGAGTAGACTACCGTATTGAAAACAATCAAGGGTATTCAGATAGTGGAGTATGGTCGTTCACCTTAGACAATGCTGCACCTATTATCACGAACATAGTGGCAAACTTAGCTAACGGAACGGAGCAGCCTTTAAGTGACGGCACTATTATCTACCGCCCAATAACGAGTATCAGAGCTACAGTATCAGATAAGACCTCTAAGCTTGACCTTGATCCAAGTAAGACCTTTATCAAGGTAACTAATCAAAGTGGTAGCGAGGTCATCGGCGTGCTGAACTACAATGAATCGACCAACACCCTTCTTCTCACCTTTGACAGTGTATTAGAAGAGCTCGATATGCGATACGATGTGGTCGTAAAGGCTACAGACGTATTAGGTAACTCAGAAGAAGAAACGTTCTCCTTTAACCTTAAGTCGATGAAGACTGAGATCGTTGAAGTATACCCAGCTTCAAACTCTAACATAAATACAAATATCAGTTATGTATACGTTAAGATGAGCTTTGAAGATGTAGTTAACCTCGATAATAACAAAACAAAACTACGTCTGAAAACACCGTCAGGAGATTATATTGAGCATAACATAGGCGCTAAACAGAGTGTAAGCAAGTCTGGTAACATCTATGAAGTCCGCCTAACCTTGAACCAACCACTCTCTACAAATGGAGACGATGACGGTAAATACCAAACCGACTTAGTAGTCTCTACAGACCTGTTTGAGGAAGGACCGTTCACCTCTGAGTTTACATATGATAAAGTTGCTCCTTACTACACAAACATTGCAATCAACCCAATAAACTCAGTGTTAACAAGCATCTTTGACCACTCAGTACAATCAATACAAGCTGACTACTTTGACTTAACTTCTGGGGTAAATTTTGCACCTAACTTGACCAAACTCACCCTATTGGATGCTAACAGCAATGTTATCCCAGGACGTAGAGAAGTTGATGGCAACACCATTAAATGGATTTTAAACGACCCGATAGAAGAACTTGTGGCAAACAACGGCACTTACTACATTAACCTGCAGATAACTGACTTAGCGGGTAACGTAAGGGATGAAAAAGTCTCTTACGAGATGGCTATTGATACACGCCCTGAGTTGGTATCATTTAGTCCTATTGAGAATTCTGGTTACGTAAACAACTTAACTCCACCTATATTCGAAGCGACGTTTACCAGTATCTACCCTCTCGTGACTAATCCAAACTACTCTTATATTAACATAGTACACCCGAACGGGTCTATCATCTCAGACAACAATGGTGGTAAAATACGGTACACAAGTCAGCAAAACACTTATGTAATGGCATTTGAATTAGCGGCTCCGTTAAGTGACACTGGCGAAGACGATGGAGCTTATACCATTGAAGTTAGAGCACAAAACGTTAAGGAAGAGACGTTTGAGACCAGCTTCATAATAGTTTATGATACTCAGCTTCCTTATTATGATAATCTGCAAGTAATACATACAGATGGGCCTACCGATATCTCAGGTGACAGCTACCCGATTTATAAAGACATAACAGCGGTTAAGGTAAGATATGTAGACCTTCTTGCTGGAATGTATGTCTCACCAAGTATTACAAACATCTCGCTGTACGATCCAGCTGATAATATCCTTGGCGGCATACTCTCCTTTGAAAAAGAGGGGGACAATGTATACGCAACTTGGACTTTGAACGAAGGCTCAGTTATCAAAGCTGACGGAACTCAAGATGGAAAATATAAAGTTAAGCTTCGTGCCACTGACAAAGCGGGTAATCAGTTTATCCAGACAGTATCGATAGAGGTCATCACGGTAACCTCTCCAAGTGATATACTGACCAGCTTAGACCCTATGTATAATGCTCATCTGTCCTGGTCGTTCAACTCAACCTCTTCTGGTCAGAACTCTTATTTCGAGATATTCAGAAAGGTAGACGTTCAAGACTGGAAGCTAATTGCAACCACTAAAGACAGCTATTACACAGACAGTCTTTTTAACGAAAAGGATGGCAGGTATCAGTACAAGGTAAGAACTGTCTTCGTCAACCCAAGTAGTGGTGAAAACACATACAGTGAAGCAGTTATCTCAGACCAAGTAGACTTAAAGAGATTCTATCAGGTTACCTTTAACCTCTTAATGCAGGATGAGAGTAGCCCTAAAGATGCTCTATTACATATAATTAGCGACGATGGGCTTTACAACCAAGAGC
>JAJBBL010000022.1 GCA_020532365.1 Candidatus Cloacimonadota bacterium
AGCAAGCCGCCACCCCTACAGAATAAACCGATAAACCATTGGAGTTCATACAGTTATCGAGAACCACACAAACAAAGAAAAAGAGTCGCTCGCAGATCTCGGGGATCCCACAGATTAAAAAGAAAAGAAAAATTAAGTATGAGATGAATGGTGATTTAACGGGTAAACGGTTAGCACCTGACGCGTATTGATAACATAACGAACAAAGAAAAAGAAGTCGCTCGCAGATCTCGGAGATTACGCAGATTAAAAAGATAATTAAGTATTAGATATACAGCCATCTTATATGCAAAGGTTTACACATTGCGAATACAGGTTGGTTAGCCAATTAAAGAGAAAACTGGAGGGGTAGAACCGCCTCCCCTACGAAAAAATCGAACGATTCAATTACCACGGTTGGCGCCTGACGCGTATGGGAACCTTACAAATAAAGAAAAAGAAAAGCGAAGTTGTGAGGTTTTGAAGTTGTGAAGAGGAAAATGAGGTTAGAGGTGGACTACCTTAACCTCCCTTAATTGCTCTATCTTTTTGGTTAATCTGCTTCTATGGCAGTCGTTAGGGTCCGACTCCATACAGGTTAGAACGATTCTTTTCTTTTTCATAAGGAGGTCTATAACCTCATTGATTTCCTGTTCTTTTTGGGGGAGGATAGTGTTGGCATAGTAGTCAAAAAGTTCGGTACGGTTAACGATTTGATTTCGTGCTTTTTTAGGGATACCGAGCTCTGGCAGCCAGAGGTAATCTATTCCAACCTCTTCAGAGTAATGCTTGAGTCTTGCGCTAATAAAGTCTCTTTTATGGCTAAACGCCGTTGCTCTGATATCCAGCACTACCTTGATGTCATACTTCACAAGCTCATTAAAATAAGCGTCAATGCTTCGCCCTTCATAACCGAGAGTATAGAGTATTTCGTCTTGGTCTGCTACAGAATGAGGTTTTGGCATAAGTGAATTAGCTGTTTGTAAAAGTTTGGCGAACTCCATACTGCCGTATGTTAAGGCTAACTCTGAAAACTCATTCGCTCCTTCAAATTCTGAGGTTTTAGGAGGGTCATAGCAGTAGAGGTATTGCTCATTCTTAGTGAGCAGGTTTTCTTCGGTTAACTTTTCTATATCGTTACGGACGGTAAACGAAAACGCTCTTCCCTGGTAGGGAAAGAAATCGTAATAGCTTTTGGCAAGCTTCGTCTGTTTGTAGTTAATAA
The DNA here is from genome assembly GCA_020532365.1 of Candidatus Cloacimonadota bacterium. Taxonomy (GTDB): domain Bacteria; phylum Cloacimonadota; class Cloacimonadia; order Cloacimonadales; family JAJBBL01; genus JAJBBL01. Next base: position 1,205 of record JAJBBL010000022.1, read on the forward strand.
ACAGCAGAGCTTGCAGAGCTTCATAGCTAACACCGTCCAACACCGAGATTAAGTATAACAGTGCTTTTTGTCTTCTGTAGAGCATAGTCGCCTCCTATAGGGAATAAGTTAACTTTTTCTAAAGATTACGGCAATATAATCTCAATTTTCTGAGCTCTTTTTCTCAACATTCTGTTCAATAAAGCTCTTGAAGGATGAAAACATTTGACAAAGAACGGGGGTTGTACTCTTTTGTTAGGTATATAGAGTGGGTGATTAGCTCAGTTGGTTAGAGTGCTACGTTGACATCGTAGAGGTCACAGGTTCGAATCCCGTATCACCCACCATTTTTTATCGACATTACTATGACGCAAAGGGGTTTTTAATGAAAGTTGACAATTCTGGACACCGGAAGCGCCTAAGAAATCGCTATAAAGAAAACGGGCTGGACGGATTTAACGAATATGAGGTTTTAGAGCTTGTCCTATCCTATTCCTTAGTACGCCAAGATACGAAACAGATCGCTAAAAAGCTGCTTGAGAAATATAAAAACTTAATCGATGTGTTGAACGCTCCGGTAGACGAACTTACCGATCTTGATGGTGTAGGGGAGCGTACGGCGGTAATGCTGAAGCTGTTTAGAGATACGATGAGTTATGCGCTTCGAAAACCAATCTTTTCCAAAGATTTCATCCAATCAAGTGATGATGTCTATAACTACCTGAAAGTATATTTTAAAGGAAAAAGAAATGAAGAGTTTATGGTAATCTACCTTAACTCTGCCCATAGAATACTGAAACACAAAAAGTTAACTCCGCAAGAGTCAGACACTACCAGCGACTTAATCGTCAAAACCAAAGCACTCGAAATTAAAACTCTATCTGAAGGTACTGTAAATAAAGCGGCTGTGTATATTAGGCAAATAGTTGAGGATATAATAAGAACTAACGCCGCTGCCGTTATTCTTGCTCATAATCATCCGAGCGGCTCATTAGAAGTATCACAAGAAGACGTTGCCACTACTTCAAAAATCGCCTCAATCTTAAAAATTCTGGACACAGAGGTCATAGATCATCTAATAATTGGAGATAATGACTACGTATCGCTTCGGGAACGGAACTTGCTATAGATCTGCGCTCATAAGAACAGAAGCTCGCTTTTCTCTGCAAACTTAACTCTTTCCTATCTTAAAAGGTGAAGGCGTTCTAACGCTATCCTTACTCCGTAAACCGCTGGTACCAAACATTATTCGTAATACAATATCCCCTTAAAATCTCTTTGTTCAGAACGATTTGAATGATTTTTATTGACTGAGAACGCTTAGCAAACAGCCTCGTAAAAAATACTTAGTAGAGGCTATATGCAATATAAACATCTTTTTGGGCCAGTCCCTTCGCGCCGATTAGGGGTATCCCTCGGTGTTGATCTGGTCCCTTTGAAATACTGTCCGATGAACTGTGTATACTGCGAGATTGGTAGAACGGATAATTTGACTATGGAGAGGGCTGAGTATGTCTCTTACGACGCTATTGTCAAAGAATTAAGAGAGTATTTAGCCGACTCACCTTACCTCGATTACATTACATTTTCTGGCGCAGGTGAGCCTACTCTTAATAGTAGAATTGGCGACATAGTTACATTTATCAAACAAGAGTTCCCTCAATACAAATTAGCGCTGATCACCAACAGTGCCTTTTTGCCAGACAAACAGTTACGTGATGAAGTCAATCAAGTTGATCTAATTCTCCCCTCTTTAGATGGGGCTTCCGAGCGTATTTTCAAGTATATCAACCGCCCTAAAGCTGAATTAAAGGCGGAAGATGTTATCCAGGGATTGATAGATTTCAGGAATGAGAGTAAAGCTGAAATGTGGTTAGAAATCTTTTTCTTGCCGGGTGTAAACGATACTAAAGATGAACTTACCCTTCTGAAAACGGCTATCGAAAAGATACAGCCTGATAAAGTACAACTCAACTCTTTGGATCGACCTGGTACTGAAAAATGGGTAATTAAGGAGAGTGACGAGCAATTAGAAAGCATCGCCAAATTCTTATCCCCCTTACCGGCAGAAGTTATTACCCGCACTGCTTTTAAAGGGGAGTTTCCCAATATCAACGCCAAGACAGAAGACCGTATCCTCTCTACCTTGCAAAGAAGACCCTGCACGGTTCAAGACTTAACTACTATTCTAAGCCTTCATATCAATGAAATTAACAAATATTTAGCACATTTGGAGTCAAAAAACCTTGTGACTAAAAATGAAGAGAAGACGGGGATTTTTTATAGCGTAGTATAACTTTAATAGGGAGTTTAAATACTATCTGGTGGATGTAGTCTTGTAGCTATATCCACCCTTTTTGTTTTACTTTATTCTTTCGGTAAAAGCTCAGGTTTAAGAACCTCTTTGAGTGCCTTTTCAATAATGTCAACCGCAACTGCTGTGTTAACACATGGACCAAAAGGCCTCTCGTTTAACACACCGTATACTGGGATTGGAAAGACATCTTGAAGTCCGTCAACAAGATCACGCTCACAAGCGACCGCGATAATAAACTTCGGTCTGTTTTGAATAATTATTCGACGGGCTAATGTGCCACCGGTGGCTATGGCAATTTTAACACCATACTTTTCAGAAAGCTTTTTAAGGTCGACTATCGTGCATTTGCCACACTCTCTACAATTATTAATATCGATAGTTATTCGGTATTGACATTCGGTGAACTGTAGACAATGGGGGAGTAGTATTAAGACCTCTTTGGGGTCATAACTCTTCTTTACCACCTTGGTGAAAGTATTGTTAACCGATACGTACGACTCCCGTATCCTATCTTTTGGTATACCAATGAGTCTGCCCAACACAATAGTAATCGGAAAGAGGAAGCGGATGGTGATTCTGACCGCCCGATTCGTTATCAGAAAGTTTCGCTCTACATACGAAGTTAAGAGGATTAAGATAATCCCCACGACTACTGTGAGATAAAAGATGCGGAGTAAGGTTAAGATAACAAGAGCAAAAGTGTGGTTAATTTCGTGTAGACGAGGGGAGATAAACCACCATAGCAGGGTGGTAAGCACCATCATCAACACGAGGCTGGTGGTCATCAGAATGAGAAATAGGTTTTTGTTTCGTTGCTCTACAAATACCGACATCTAACCTAACCTCTCGCCAATTTCGAGTCGAGCCCCTAAGTTATACTCAAAAGAGCCCATTATCCTCTTCCCTGCAGCCTGAACCTGCTTAATCTTCAGAGAGTCTTTACCACACGCTACTATAAAGCCGCCATCCTTAGTTTTCTCTATTTCAATAATCGTCCCTGCAGGTTGACCACTATCTAACTCTACCGGCTCAACCTCCATTATTTTGAGGGGTCTTTCCCGAAAAGTGGTAACTGCTCCGGGGATAAGTGCCAGCCCTCTGACGAGTCTTTGAATCTCTTTTGCGTCTAAAGCCCAATCGATTATAGTATCACTCTTATTGATTTTATAGCAATAACTTGCCTCTTTATCATTTTGCTCAACAGGGGTAATCTCACTTTTCTCTAAGCGTTCTAACAGCTCCAATAGAAGATCTCCCCCCTCCAAAGAGAGCTTATCAGAAAGAGTGGTATAGTTATCCTTTTCATCGATATGAAGCTTCTTTTGAAGCAGAATTGGACCGTCATCCATCCGAGGGGTCATCTTAAAGATCGTATTACCGGTAATGGTATCCCCTTCAAATAACGCTTTGTTTATTGGTGTTGCTCCCCTATATTTAGGCAATAATGAGGGGTGAAGATTAACACACCCAAGACGGGGTAGTTCGAGTATATTCTTGGTTAAAAAGCCGCCGTACGCAGCAGTGACTATTATATCGGGCTTTAGCTCTGTTAGTTTAGCTATAATAGAAGGTTCTTTTAAGCTTTCGGGCTGTGCCACTTCAATTGAGTGCTCTTGAGCGAGAACTTTCACCGGTGGCGGCATAAGCTTCAGCTTTCTGCCCTGTTGCCTATCGGGCTGCGTGACCACTAATAACGGCTTAAATTTTGAGTTTATAAGCCTTTCTAAGGGTGGCACGGCAAACTCAGGAGTACCGAAATAAACTACCCTTTTAATCGGAGTGATAGTAGTCAAAGTTATTTCCGTTTTGATCGGTTTTACTTTCAAACTCTTTAATCTGATTTTTAAGACGAAATAGTTTTACCTTCCCAATCCGATCGGTAAAAACAATGCCGTCTAAATGATCATACTCGTGTTGAATGGCTCTGGCGAAAAAGCCTTCACTGCTGTATCTTTTAAGGTTTCCCTCTAAGTCGTAAGCCTCTATTTCAACCTTCAAAGCACGCTTTACTTCACTTACGATGTCGGGTAAACTCAAACATCCCTCTTCAGCCTCTTCTACCGATTCAGTAGAGATAAACTTTGGATTGATGAAGACCATAGGGTTTCTTTGCTGAGTCGCAACCCATTCTGTATCAATGACAAAGATTCTTAAACTTACCCCAACTTGAGGCGCTGCAAGACCTACTCCGTCTTTAACATACATAGTCTCAATCATATCGGCGACTATTTTACGCAAATCGTCGTTTATCTCGGTTACCGGCTCAGCTTTGCGCCTGAGAACTTTATCCCCTATAATTCGAATGGGGAGAACTACGCCTTGAATGTCAGCTATTTGCTCACTTTTTTTCAGGCTCACTTATAACCCCTGCTATAGCGATTCTTTTCACTTCAAGCTTGGCATTATCATCAACTTTAAGGATTACACTGTCGCGCTCCTTACGAATCTTGACTATTTTGCCGATAATACCACCAGTCGTCACTACAGTGTCATTTTCTTGTAGGTCATCGAGCATTTTTTGCTGCTCTTTTTGCTTCTTTTGTTGAGGCCTGATGATCAGGAAGTACATTATAACTATGATGAAAAGGAAGGGTAGGAAGCTAATGAGCGGATTAGGCTGCTGCCCCTCAGTTGCAGTTTGTAATAATACGTAATACATTATATCTCCTTATATTAAAGTAATTAGTCGGTTTTAAGCTACTGCGTGATAGATAAAGTAACCTATTTGAAGTATTAAGCTACTGTAAATACCAGCCATTACGTCGTCTAAGACGACACCAAAACCACCTTTAAGCGATTGCAGTTCAAATACTGGTGAGGGCTTAAAGATGTCAAACAATCTAAATAATATTAGCGCTATGATGGCTACTGTTAAAGACTTTGGTAGAAAGATTACCGCAAAAAAGTAGCCCACTAACTCATCTAACACTATCCGCTTGTCGTCCCTCTCCATAGTCTGCTCCGCTTTGCCACATATAGCGATTGCAGGTAGGGCTAAAAGTAGAGGTAATAACCAGAAATAGGGGTGATTCACCACCTGTTTTGGAATGAGTAGGTAAAGAACGAAAGCAGCGATACTTCCAGCAGTACCCGGTGCTACAGGGGTGTATCCTATGTAAAATAGTGTAGCGAGGAGGCGATTCATTCTAAGTTAATTCAGGAATGTTTCAACGTAAGCTTGTTTTTTCAGATTTTCGATCCAGATCTCATAATAATCGGCCTGTTTTTCACTCATCAGCATATCTTTAAGCTGGTCTTTAACTTCGGCAAACCTATATTTTCTGGCAGGTATGAGTTTAGTTTTACCGAAAATAAAGACATCCTGCTCGTAACGAACGAGTTCGGTAAACTCACCGATATCTATACTGTTTAAGCTACTTTGAAACAGTTCAGGCATCTCTTCGTCTTGAAACTCGCCGATAATACCGCCGTGCTCTTTTGAAGCGTCGTCCGAGTAAGCGACAGCGATAGCTTTGAAGTCTTCGCCGGCTCTTAATCGGTCTAAGATTTCCTGACAGAAGTTTAGATTTTCTTCAATATCTTTATCGGTAGGTTCGACGGTTTTTAAGATATGCCGTACTCTAATGTCATCTTCGTCCTTCTCTTCCATCTTGATGATATGATAGCCAAACTTAGTTTCTACGACGTTACTAATTTCGCCCGGCTTAAGCTTGAAAGCGGTATCTTCAAACTCTTTGATCATAGTTCCTGGACCAAAAAAGCCCAAATCTCCACCCATTTTTGAGCTGGGGCAATCGCTGTATTCTTCAGCCA
>JAJBBL010000224.1 GCA_020532365.1 Candidatus Cloacimonadota bacterium
CCAGTATCAGTTTTTGTTCCGAGCTTTATGGTAGCCACATACCCCTTATCTTCGGAAAGGAGTAGTGAGCTGAGTCTTGTAGCGTTGCCGATACACAAAATAACCAGACCTGTTGCAAAGGGGTCTAAAGTGCCTGTATGTCCGATTTTCTTAACCCCACTCTTTTTCCTCAGGTCTCTAACGAGGTCAAATGTAGTCCAATCTCTTGGCTTGTCGAGGATGATAAATCCAGAAGTCACGTATCTAACAGTGGTAAAAGCTTTTGTAGTATGAGTTCTTCAGCCTTATTAAGAGACTCTTCAATCACGCAACCTGATGCAAGTATGTGACCTCCACCCCCAAAAGACTTAGCTACTTCGTTGATGTTCACCGATTTTGAGCGGAGGCTAAGCCTATATGCATTCTCCTCCAACTCTCTAAAGTAAACGATGATTTCACAACCCTTTGCGTTCTCTAACCAATTAGTTAGCTTGGAGGTATCGTTTTGGGTAAGGCCGTTCTCTTCTAACATTTTGACACTACTATTGAAGAAGATTATTTTACCCTCTTGGAACGATTTGATAGTTGCCAAAGCCTGTCCCAAGAATCTATAATATTCAGCGGGATAGCTAAGCAGGTATTTTTTTGAGAGTTCAGCTGGTGAAATTCCGAGTTTAGTCAGCTCTTTAGAGAGGGCGAACACCTTTTCATCGGTATTATTATTTTGAAAGCGGTTAGTGTCATTGAGCAGGGTGGTGTAAAGAGCTTCAGCCACAAAGAGTCGGTTCGGCTCCGGTAGCGTTTTTATCTCTTTTTCAAATGCTTGGTAGATGATTAGCCCTGTGCTTGCTGAGTCAGGATCGTTGTAGATATATCCATCAAGCGGGTCATCTATTTGGTGGTGGTCAATGACGACAACAGAATCTGCTTTATCGATTAGCATAGCCGGTCTGCCGAGTCTTTTAGCAGAGTGGCTATCAAGCACAATCAGTAGTGAATATGTCATCTCTTCGTTAAACGGGGTTACTCTTGAGTCGGGTTCGAGAAAGAGTAGATTATTAGGTGAAGGTTCATCGGTAACCACGTCACTTTTATGGCCGAGTGAGAGGAGTATTTCTTGTAGAACAAAGCAGGTGCTAAGGCCGTCACCATCGGGATTTTTGTGAGTAAGTAGTGCAATTGAGGGGTGTTTATTTATTTCGTTATAGAACACCCCTCTCAACTCATCTATACTCTTAAGAAAAGTCATCAGTCTTCTTTCTTTTCCTTACTGAGGTTATCGAGAATATTTTCAATAGAGCGTGCTTTTTTCTCTGTATCGTCGAACACAAACACAAGTTCGGGGATACGTCTCATAACTTGAGTTTCCGCTATTTCATTTTTAAGAAACCCAGATGCTTTTGAGAGCAGTCCTATTGATTCTTTAGGGTCAGCTTCATCGCTAAGCTGAGTAAAAAACACTTTAGCTATTTGCAGATCAGGGGAGATGGAGACATCAGAGATGGTGATCCAGCTCAATCTTTCGTCATTTATTTTGTATAGTAAAGCGTTATTCAAGATACGCATTAACTCTTTATTCAGTCTATCTTGTCTATATTTCATATTATCCTCCGGCTCATCCGCTATTTTATTATAGAACTCTACAGTTTAGGTTTTATTTCTTCTAATCGGTAAGCTTCGATGATATCCCCTTCTTTGATATCATTAAAGTTGTGTAGACCGATACCACACTCATAACCAGCTCTAATTTCGGCTATATCTTCAGCGAAATGTTTAAGCGAGGTGATTCTACTTTGGACAACTAAGCCTTTATCTCTAAAGAGTTTAACGATATTATCTTTGTGGATGACACCTTTATCAACAGCACAACCAGCGATAACGCCAACCCCTCTGATTCTGAAGGCTTCTTTGACAACTGCAGAGCCTGAGAATATTTCATGATATTCCGGCTCGATAAGCCCTTCAAGAGCGAGCTTAACGTCGTTTATACCGTCGTAGATAACGTTATAAATACGGATATCAACCCCTTGTTCTTCAGCCAGCTTTTTCGCTCTATTATCAGCTCTAACTTGGAAACCGATGATGATAGCGTCTGACGCAATAGCTAAGTTTACATCCGCTTCAACTATACTACCGACACCTCTATGGATGATGTTTACGTAAACCTCTTCATTAGAGATCTTTTCTAAGGAGTCACAAAACGCCTCAAGTGAGCCGTCCATATCGGTTTTGACGATTAGTTTAAGGTCGGTCATCTCTTTTTGTTTAATTTTGGAGAATAAGTTTTCTAAGTTAGTTCGGCCTATATATCTCTCACGCTCTTGTCTAAGCTGTTGTCTTTCCGAGCTAATTTGTCGAGCTACTCTTTCATTTTCAACTTTGTTTATAACGTCTCCAGCTTTTGGTACGTCACCTAATCCGTGGACAACACCAACATCTGAAGGGCCGAGCTTTTTCATCTCTTTACCCCTTTCGTTCTCAATTCTACGAACTCTACCAAAAGTAGCACCGCAGACGACGACATCCCCTTTTTCCAGGGTTCCATCCTTCATAAGGACGGTTACCAGCGTTCCCATTCTACTATCTTTTTGTGATTCAATAACGTATCCTGAGCCAGGTATATCATATTTTGCAGTAAGCTCTTTCATTTCAGCAGCAAGTAGAATGTTTTCTAAAAGAGTGTCAATACCTTCTCCGGTAAGGGCTGAGCAAGGTGTCCATAAAACACTACCGCCATACCCTTCTAAAAAGACGTTATGCTTAGCTAAGTCGGCTATAGTTCTATCGAGGTTAGCAGTTTCAAGGTCCATCTTATTGATAGCTACAATGATTTCAACCCCAGATGCTTTAGCGTGGTCGATTGCTTCAACAGTTTGCGGTTTAACACTATCGTTAGCCGCCACTACTATGATGGCAATATCGGTGACTTGTGCTCCACGGGCTCTCATAGCGGCGAAAGCTTCGTGTCCAGGCGTATCGATAAAGGTTATTTTTTGTTTATTAAACTCTACTTGGTATGCCCCTATATGCTGGGTAATACCCCCCGCTTCTCCAGCGATAACATTGGCAGAGCGGATATAGTCGAGAATAGAAGTTTTACCATGATCGACGTGACCCATAATTGTAACGATAGCAGGTCTTGGTAAGTCTTCAGCATCTTTATGTTTTTCCACAGCTTCATAGATGATATCGGTACCGTATTCATCAGCGAAAAGGACGTCAAATTCAAACTCATCACAGATCATTTCGAGTGAGTCTTTATCGAGACGTTGGTTAATAGTAACGATTTTCCCTATTTTAAAGAACGCGGTAATGATTTCAGCCGGTGTAATATCCATCAGCTTTGCCAATTCGTTGACCGAGGTAAACTCTCTGATGGTAATCTTTTGTTGTTCCATCTCATCAGCAGAGTGGACTTTCTCTTCCCTTCTATGTCTTTTTCTTTTATGACGTGTCATAGTCTGCTTAATGGCGCGGCTAATTTCAGCTTCTTCCATTTCACTTGGTGCAAACTTAGTGCTTTTCTTACCTTTTTTACCATGTTTAAGCTTAGCTTGGAGGTGTTTAGTTTTCTCGTCGAGCGGAGCTTTCTCTTCAGTCTTTTTCTTAATCCCTTTCTTTCTTGGCTCTTTATCCGAGGGGAGCGGAGTTGCTTCAGGCAGCTCATCCTCTTTTTCCTCTTTAACCTTTCTTCTGGGTGGCTTTGGCTTTTCAACAGGTTCTGCTTTAGGTTCAGCTTTTTTGACAGGTCTTTCCACTTCTAATTGTGGTTCAGCTTTTGCAGCTGGTTTTTCTTTAGGTTTAGTTTTTTCTTCAGGTGCAGCTTCGACCTTTTTCTTAGGGGCTGTTTTTTTCTCAACTTCTTCTACAGGTATATCGGCCTCTTTTACTTTAGCGATAGGTTTTTCGATAAATTGGGGTTGAGCTTTTTTTGCCTCTTCAACTTTCTTCTGAGCCTCTTCTTCGACAGCTCTTTTCTTTTCTGCTTGTTGCTCTTGCTTTTTCTCCTGTTTCTTGATTTCCTGATATTTCTTTCTATCATCCTCAAGTCGCTTAAGGTTATCCACCTCTTGTCTAAACATACCCCTTATTTTATCGGCAACATCATCTTCAAGTTGCCCCATATGGTGTACATTTTCAACGTTAAGGTGTTTTAAATGAGTTTTTAAGGCAGTTACAGATATCTTCAATTCTTTTGCCAGTTCGTGTACTCTTATACCCAATTTTCCTCCAATTTAATAGCTTATGCCAATATTTTAAGTAATCCATTGGCAAGGTTAGGCTCTTCGAGAGCTAAGACTCCTACATCTCTGATTCCTAAAAGCATGCCCAGCTGACGCTTAGTCCCTATCATAAAAGTCCTAACGTTATGCTCTATGGCAGCTTCCTCTATCTTCTGTCGAGAGTTATTGCTAAAGTCAGTAGCGATTATTATTATTATTGCCCGTTTGCTTCGTATTGACTGTAGACAGGCATTCATTCCGTGAGGGAGTTTTCCCATTTTCATAGCAAAACCGAGCAAGGTACCAATAGCGAGCGCTGCTTTGTTGTCTAACAGCTCTTTTATTTCATCTAAAGTCATCTCTCCCTCTCTTGAATTTCTTCTTATTCATCCATTTATCTAATTTTGCGATACAGGCATTATCATCACAGAGGTAAAAACCCCTGCCGGTCATCAACTTTTGAAAGTCTATGACAAATTCTCCTTTGACGATTTCAAACCTAATCATCATCTGCTTATCTTTTCTGTTGCGGCATACTACGCACGTTCTAACCGGTATGTGACCTTTATTAGACGACTTATTTGGCATCAGAAGTATTCAGCAGCTTCCTTAATTTTACTGGCTGTTTTCTCACCAATATTTTCCATATTGCAAAGCTCATCAACGCTTGCCTTATAGATGTCCTGTACTGAGGTGTAGCCGTGTTGCTTCAGTGTTTCAGCTATTTTAGGAGTTACCCCGTCCAGTTCGGTGATATGGCTTGTCACTCTTCTTTCTTCTGCTATTTTCTCTTCAAATTCCTCTTCGGTGTAGATGTCGAGACTGTATTCGGTGAGCTTTGAGGCGAGGCGTACGTTCTTGCCAGCCTTACCTATAGCCAGATTCTTATTTTTAGTTGAGACTACGATTCTGGCAAACTTTCCTCTATCGGAGAGATAAACTTTGTCTACAAGATCGTTACCCAGAGCGTTAGCAATAAGCTGTTCAGGTGAATCATCCCAACATATAACATCGATCACTTCACCGTGCAACTCTTTCTTAATATGTTCAATCCTCATCCCGTTCTTGCCAAAACAAGCACCGACTGGATCGAGTTTTTTGTTCTTAGTCGAGACGGCTACCTTCGTCCTTACTCCAGCCTCTCTGACTATTTTTCTGATTACTATTTCTCCGTCATTTATTTCAGGCACCTCTAACTCGAATATTTTCTGAACAAACTCAGACCTATTCCTGGAGAGGATTACGTTCACCTCATTCTTTTTCTTTCTAATGTCGACTACATACGCTTTGATTACGTCGTTTACTCGATAGTATTCAGTCTCCACCTGTTCTTCAACCGGAAGTAGGGCATCGGTGTATCCGATATCAACTTTATACCCATCGAAATTAGAGCTTCTAATTTTACCTGAGACTATTTGCCCTTTTTGTTTTTCATAGTCGAAGATGATCCTATCTTCCTCTATCTTTCTAATTCTTTCTTGGATAGTTTTACGTGCGATATTGATTATCTTAGGCTCGAACTCAGTTATTGGCATCTCGACCCAAACCGAGTCGCCCAATTCAACGCTCTCGTCTATTCTCTTGGCCTCTTCAAGTGAAATATCACCAAGATGGAAATCCTCCTCCACGACAAACTTTTTAATCCGAGCTATCATTCTGTTGTTATCAAAGTCGGTAATAATCTCTAACTCGTTCTCAGGGAGTAGTTTCTTCGAAATCGCGGTGTAAAGACTATCCGAAATTTCCTGTTCAATCTTCTTTTTGTCTATCTGTTTTGACGATGCTAATTCGTTTATAACGGAAGTAATATTTGCTGCCATAGTCTACTCCTTCTTTCTTCTTTGGTATTCATAAACCGTTCTTGCTTTCTTAATTTTCTCATAGGGTATTTCAACTACTCTGCTCTCTTCCTCTTTCTTTTTCTTGGCGAGACTGAGCTCGATCCTGTCTGAGTGTACCCTCTCTAAAACACCTTGAAGAGTCGCATTCTTCTCCTCTTCTCGGTATGTCACCTTCACCTTTTGACCAATAGCCTGTTCATAATGCTCGACTCTCTTCAGCGAGCGCTCCAAACCAGGTGAAGAAACTTCTAAATAATATTTGGTGGGGATCAAGTCTAACACGTCTAACTCATCACCTAAAGCTCTACTCATATTCGAACAATCTTCAACTTGAACTCCATCAGGTGAAGTAATGAAAACTCTCAATACCTTGCCCATACCGGAATTCTTGAACTCTATCTCATATAGAGCTAATCCGAACCCCTTGGCTATGCTACGTGCTAATTCTTCAATTCTTTCTAATACCATATCCTTCTCAAAGTATTAAACCACTGATCCCAGTGGTTTATATCGTTATATGGCCTCTACTATATCCCCATTCGAAGATAATTTCCAGGCAATCCACTAATGTTTGCTACACCTTTTTTGTCAAGCGGTTAATTGCTAACTCTTTACATTGCAAAGAGGCCTATGAAGAACCACTATACATCAATAAAAAGACTTGGCAACTCTTTTTTTGCCCAATCGACTAATCAATCCCTAAACTTCAGTATCCATTACCCCTTTTTTACTTCACAACCCTGAATTGCCTGCCTGCTACACTCCTCCCTTTTCTTTGTTTGTTAGGTTATCCATAAACTCCAGGTACTAATCGTTTTGATCAAATTGTTCGATTTTTCGTAGGGGAGAGGGTTCTGCCCCTCCAGTTTTCTCTTTGATTGGCTAATTTACTGGTATTCGCTATGCGTAAACTTATCTCAGCCAAACTACCCATCCTTAATTCTTTTTTTCTTTTCTTTGGTGTGTTTAATTTAACGTTAACTGTATGTGTTCCTATGATTTATCGATTTTTTTCGTAGGGGTAGGGCTTGCTCTACCAGCCAGATCTTTTTCATTAGGTTTTCACACTATTATTAGGAACCTGAATTGTAGTGTCCATTATCCCTTTTTTTCTCCCCAACCCTGAATTGCCTGCCCGCTCTCTTACGTGTCGTATTGACTTCTTGATGATCTCGGGAAGAGCAAGCCCTTCCCCTACGAAATCCACCTTATAAACAGAG
>JAJBBL010000018.1 GCA_020532365.1 Candidatus Cloacimonadota bacterium
ATAATTGCAGGTATCAAGAGGGCTAACAACTCACTACTCTTTAGAGAAATCTATCCCGTTTTAAGAGAGGAGCCTGACGGATACATACTTCAAGTTAAGGTTAAGGAGTGGCGCTTTAAAAGGCTTGGCACCAATATTCGCTACACAGAAAATAATGATGTCATCTTTAGCTCTATCATAGAGGCCAGAAACAAGATAGGCAATAACTCAACACTCTTAGCAGGGGTATCTATTGGTGGTGAAAAAGAGTTGTTTGTCGACTACGTAAAAAACTTCGGTAGAGAGTGGGGTGTCTATTTCCACATCTTTCCCTATGCCAACGAACACACCATTTTCTTTTATAACGATGACTTAAACAAAGTAGCCTCCAGTAATGCTTCTGAGTTTGGCGCCACGTTAGGCATTGGCGGCTTTGGTTTCAACCGCTATATTATTGAAACCTATCTGTATAGCTTCAGGAAGCGACTTTACAGGAACATCTCAGAGTCTGACATAGATCAAACCTTCTTTTCTTCAGGGATAGGCATTAAGTTTTACAGTGAGAGTTTAGACGACCTTATGTTTCCAATGTCTGGTAAACAGACCCTTATCAAGCTAACACATTCCGACGAGGCTTTTTTAAGTGACTATTCCTATACCAAGATATTTGGCAGGTTTCAGGCATTAATCCCTATTACTTCGAATTTAAGTATCAGAACGCAGTTAGAATACGGCTCTTATTTTGATGAAAACACCGGTAGTTTTGACCCCTTTTATCTTGGCGGTTTTGATTCCTTTCTCGGTATGCGTAGATACGAAAAGAGCGTCCCGATCATTAAATCTGCCACCATTGCAGCCCGTATTCAAGCAACTGACAATATCTTTATAGACCTGCAGGCAAACGGTGCATTAATGGGCAAACTCGATCTCTGGGTAGCTGATGATGCTCTTTATGGTGGCGGTGTAAAGGTTGGTTTCAAAACTTTTTTAGGAGCCATCAGGGGTGGTCTTGGGGTCAACAAGAAGGGAACTATAACAACATATCTATCGATTGGTTATGATTTAGACGCTTTTGAATTTTCGAGAAGATAGTTAGATCAATTTAGCTTTTGCTAAGTGGGTATTGGGAATTTTTAATTAAGAATGGCTGGGATGAGAGGATTCGAACCCCTACAAACGGAACCAGAATCCGTGGTCCTACCATTAGACGACATCCCACCAAAAAATGGCTGGGCAGGGAGGATTCGAACCCCCGAATGCAAGGACCAAAACCTTGTGTCTTACCGCTTGACGACTGCCCAACGACCAACATTTGTTTCCGAGTTAATGGCGGAGAGGGTGGGATTCGAACCCACGGTAGAGTTTCCCCCACACACGCTTAGCAGGCGTGCACCTTCAGCCGGCTCGGTCACCTCTCCAGCATATTATGGCGGAGGATGAGGGACTCGAACCCCCAAGGGACAAGCCCGGCGGTTTTCAAGACCGCTGCCTTACCAATTAGGCTAATCCTCCTATGCACGAAAATCAAAGGTTAGTGTCAAAATAGAAACTACCAAGAACGTGTCAACCTTTTTTGGTAAGAATAAACATTCTAATAGCCGAACTCCTTTAAAGCATTACTCTTTTTTCGCCAGTCCTGCTTGATTTTAACCCATAATTCCAGCTTCACACGCTTACCTGTTAATTCATAAATACCCTTCTCAGAGGCCTGACGTATCTCCTTGATCTTACTCCCTTTCTCACCTATCAGGATGATCTTCTGCGACTTCCTTTCCAGCCATATATTGGCTGAAATCTCCACCTTATTATCAAACTCTTTGAAAGACTCAATAGTCACCGTGCTGCTATAGGGTATTTCCTCACGAAACATATGAAATATTTGCTCACGTATAATTTCTTGGGCAAAGAATTTAACCGGCATATCGGAGAGGTTATCTTTATCGTAGTAAGGTGGTGAATAAGGGAGAAAGGCTGTTACGTCACTAATAAAGTCTGAAAGCTCTTCATCATTCAAGGCTGACATAGTCACCACTCTATCGAATCCAGCTTCAAGGAGCTTGTTTTTTGTAGCCTCTTTATATTCATCATCAAAGAGGTCATCTTTATTGATAACCGCAATTTTAGGCACTTTGACTCTTTTCATAACGATTGCTACGACTCGTTCATCATAGTCAGTAGGAAAGTGATTATCGGTCATAAATATAATCAAGTCGGCATCAATAAGTGAGCTTTCAATTGCGTTTATCATATTATGGTGAAGCTCGTATCTTGCTTCAACGAAGCCGGGAGTATCTAAAAACACAATCTGTTCTTTCTCACTTGTATAGATCCCTTTTATACTATGTCTGGTAGTTTGTGGTCTTGGCGAGACTATTGATAGTTTTTCGCCCATAATTCTATTTAACAGGGTTGACTTTCCAACGTTTGGCTTTCCAATAATGGCCACAAACCCGCTCTTAAAGTCATCCGGTATTCTTTTTCTCACTAATTATCACCTCACTTTAATTATCCTAAAGATCATTCTCTCTATCAGTAGTTTATCATCAAGGTTGATCGATTTAAAGTCAGCATCAGCTTCCAGCAGGATAGAGAAAGCGGGTACCAATCTTCTCATCGGATAGTTATTTGCGTATCTAAGGTAGTCGCTACGCACACTATAGAAGACATCGCTCATATGTTTCGACATAATCTCTGAAGTGGAGACCCCTTCTCTTTTCAGGGTATTAATCCACCACAGTTGCACAAATAGTCTGAGCAGCATAGTGATTGTCATTATCGCAGCCTCTTTACTATCGATAAGTTTCTCAGCTATGGTCAAACTCTTTTTCAGGTCTCTATTCCCCACGCTATCGACCAGGTCGAAGACTGATGAAGATTTAGAGCTTCTTATACTTGCCTGCACCTCTTTAGTTGTTATCCTCGACATATCATCGCTATATAGGAGGAGTTTTTCAAGCTCATTAGCGGCGGTTTGGTAGTCCAATTCAGTATTCTGCACAAATAGTAGAGCTGCTTGTCGGTCTATACTCTTTCCAGTGGCTGCCACTTCGGCATTGAGCCAAGGGAGCATATCTTCACCTTTATATGGGCTTCGGCACTGGATAACATATGCAGATTGGTTAATTTGTTTAGCGCTTTTCTTTCGGTTATCAAGAGTGTCTGCCATAAGGATGAGGACGTTAGAGTTTCTATTCTCGTCAGCTGCATCAATAATCCTCTGTTGTTCATCAGCTTTCATACCATCAAATTTACGGACGACGATGACTTTTCTCTCAGCTACAAACGGGTGTGCGAGGAAGCTATCTAACAGGGTAATAGCGTCGACATCGTCACCATAGAAGGTAGTTAAGTCGAAATCCCGTTCCTCTTTTTTTATAGCACGGTTCAGAATCAGTGTTACCACTCTCTCCTTTATATAGTAATCGGGTCCGAAAACGTAGTAGAACGTTTCTAACTTATGTCGGTTAAAGCCAGTAATAAAGGCTTGGCCGTTTACAGCTTTCTCTCTTGATGACATATCTTTAGACGTTAAGTATTATGATAGTAGCTATGCCTACAACCCAGCAGTAGATGGCAAAGATTTTCAACTTTCTTTTCCTAATCAGCTCTAACAGGAGGCTAATCACCAAAAAGCCTGATATGAAAGCAGCAACGCTTCCGATAATATACCCGAGCAGATATTCACTTTGGATTGCAGTCATTTTTCTCAACTCTAAGAGGGTAGCCCCTAAGATTACCGGTATAGAGAGCAGGAACGTAAATCTTGCCGCCTCTTCACGCTTGAGTCCAACAAAAAGACTCGTTGCGATAGTAGTTCCAGACCTGGAGATACCAGGTATTATAGAAACAGCTTGGCTAAGTCCTATTACGATAGATCTCCACACTCCAGTTTTAGGTAGCGAGATGGTTTTTGATGGAATAAAGTCACTTATCATCAAAATAACGCCGGTAATCAGCAGCATCGAAGCTGAAAGTAGCGGGTTGTGAAAGATTTCTTCCAAAACGTCTTTCATCAGGATGCCAATAATCCCGGTAATAAAAGTCGCAATAAAGAGATATAGCATAATCTTTCTATTATTAACAGCCGTCTCTCCTTTATCGTTAATCTTAACCGTAGAGGTCAACAAAGACCAGATATCTTTCCAAAAGTATACGATGACAGCCAACACAGTCCCTAAGTGTAGCATAATTTCGAAGCTAATATTTTGCAATTCAAAGTCTAAAAAATGGTTCGCAATCACCAAATGTCCAGAACTACTTACCGGAATGAACTCAGTCACTCCTTGAATTATACCCAACAACAACGATTTCAGTATAAAAACCATTTCTCCTCTCTCTTTAGTTATATAATTTCGGGTAGCCCTGTCTCAAACAGCTTCGACACCGGCACTATTTCATATCCAAGTTTTTTAGCCTCTTCAATAAACATATTCATACCTTTAATTCTTTCTCTATCGAAGCAATGTGTTATGACCACTACTCGTTCTTTATTCCCTTTCATATTTTTAAGCTGATTAACCCTTTCTCTCACTGTTTTCTCACTCGTATTAGGCGCATCCAGAAACAGATCTCGCGCTATTGCAGGGATCATTTTTCTCTGCGCCAGGTCTAATCCTACTGAATGAACTGTAGTTTTACTATCAACGAAGTAAAGGTTATTCTTCTTAATCACGTCTAAGACGGCTGACATCACTCTTTCATCGGCAGTTGCCAGGCTACCCATATGGTTATTAACCCCTTTCACTTTTGAAAGCTGTTTTAAGTGACCCTCAGTGATCCTAATTATTTCTCTATCGCTATTTTCCACTAATACGGCAGAGTCACCCGGATTATTTCGAGGGTAGTCTATCGGCTCCATTGGGAGGTGTAGCATAGTTTCTCTTCCCATAGCGTTAGCCTTTTCCATAACAGTAGTTGAATGTTTAAGATCGGGTAGGATTGCAAAGGTAACGTTCGGGTCAGTGTTCAACCAGTCATCTAACAGAGCGCCGCTAAACTCGCCAAAGTCATCGACTACAATAGCCAATTGCAACCTCTTTTCTGTATAGCTTTTTGCTCTATCGTAAACGAGCGTAATCACATAAGTTTTATTAAGTTTAGGGTCTTTAACCTTTAATACTTGCCCGGCACCTCTGTTTATAGTTTCGCCACTCTCTATGACTCCCCCAGCAATCTCAATTTGCCCTGTAAAGATCATATTTGCAAAGTTAAGGTCAAGCTTATCACCATCGAGCGAGATGGTATATCGAATCTCGTCACCCCTAACATTCTTTTTAACAAGGTTACTGGGAACTCCTAACTGTTCAGCGGCGTGAAGTATAGCCTCTTCTACTTTATTGACCTGCTCAACTTCCTTCACTTCCTCTTTAGGTTTCGCAACCTTTTCAGTCCCCTCTTTTTTATAGTTTAGAATCAGCGTCACCACTACAATTGCTATCAAGAACGCAAGCATAGTGATTCCAAGATAAGTTTGAACCCCTTTACGCTTTTTCTGGCCTACTTTTCGTTTCTTCTTTGCCATTATATCCTATCCTCCCCGCCAAGTTCTAAAATAGAACTAAACTCTCTTCAACTGTCTCATTCCTATTATTACGTCAAGCATAAAGAGGTTTCCCTACCTTCGCATCCCTTTCTGACAGGACTCTATAGATTCAACCCCTCTTCAGCTTACAACCTTACATTCCAACTCTATAAAACATAAAATAACTTGCCTAAAACATCCAAATGAAAAAGCTGTAGTAGTGACTTATAGAGTCTATTCTCAATGTTCTGAACACTTTAACGAAAATAGAGTTAATAATCTGAAATGGAGGAGGTAATATGAGAAGAATTATCGTCGCTGGTAACTGGAAAATGAACAAAACTAATCAAGAGGTAACTGACTTTTTTACTCAACTAAAAGAGGAGATTAAATCGCTAAACTTAAACAATGTCTCGCCAATTATCGCTCCCCCTTTTATCTATCTGCAAAACGCACAGCAGATAGCCAATGATACAGAGATCAAACTTTCTGCGCAAGACATAAGTGAGCACGACTTTGGCGCTTATACTGGCGAAGTGTCTGCACCTATGCTGAAGTCAATCAACGTCGAATACTCTATTGTCGGCCACTCCGAGCGCCGTGAATATCATAACGAGATTGATATGCAAGTAGGGATCAAAGCACAAAAGCTCATAGATAACGGTATAACCCCTATTATTTGTGTCGGCGAGAAAGAAAACGAAAGAGAAATGGGTATGACTGAATCGGTCATCCTCTCTCAGCTTAAACTCATCTTTGACGAGATGAAAGCTGTCGATCCAACAAAGATAATCATCGCTTACGAACCGGTCTGGGCTATCGGTACAGGTAAAACTGCAACCCCACATATGGCACAAGAAGTGCATAAAATTATCAGACAGTGGCTTGCTAAAAACATCTCCAACGAAGCGGCAAACCAGATTCCAATCCTATACGGTGGTAGCGTTAAGCCGGATAACTTTGAAGAACTGCTATCACAAAAGGATATCGACGGCGGCCTAATCGGTGGCGCATCGCTCAAGATAGATGATTATATGTCACTTCTCAACACAGCTACAAAAATTTCAAAGTAAAAGGATAACAATATGTTAGAACTAAAGTTTGTCAGAGAAAATGCTGAGCTCGTAAAAAGCGGAATTATTGCCAAAAAAAGCAACGTAGATATAGATAAACTACTCGAATTAGACGCCGAAAGAAGAAAGCTACAGTTCGACTTCGATACCAACAAAGCACATCAAAATAGAGTATCCAAAGAGATAGCAGATCGGAAAAGAAATAAACAAGATGCAGCCGACACACCCCAAATGGGTTTTCTTACATATCCTATCAAAAAAGATACTGTCGCCGATATGCTCTCAGAGATGCAAACCCTCTCCAACACTATTAAGGAGACTACTAACCGCATCTCCGCTCTCGATATTGAAATCGAACAACTCCTAATCAACATTCCAAACCTGCCCGACTCATCAGTACCAGTCGGTAGTGACGAATCTGATAACGTCGTTGTCAGAGAGTGGGGCGTTAAGTGGAATGATAGGCCTGACTTTACTGCCAAGCCTCTCGATCACATCGAAATAGCGCAAGCTCTCGGAATGCTCGATACCACCAGAGGTGCTAAAATCTCCGGCTCAGGCTTCCCTATCTACACTAA
>JAJBBL010000069.1 GCA_020532365.1 Candidatus Cloacimonadota bacterium
AAAAAGTCAGAGAACCCCAATATCATTGTGAAGTTCATCAAGTTTATCTTAATGATTTTCTTTGGATTTCTTTTCACGCTAATAGTACTTTCGTCGACATCGGTCTCCCTGTTATCTCAGCTTTTACATCTACCTTTGATCAGTAGTGTCTCGTTTATCATCATTCCGTTTATGATTTTCTTTAGCATCAACGCCTTTATTTATTTTTTCGCCTCGTCAGTAAGGCCAAGATTTAAGTCGTTGATGACAGGGGCATTAGTTGCCTCTGCCTTATGGTCATTTGCCAAATTAGGCTTTGACTTTTATATCACAAATCTAACCAATATAAATAGAATTTACGGTGTTTTGGCATCAATTCCGATAATCCTCTTCTGGGTGTATCTCAACTGGATTATCATTATTTTCGGTGTCGAACTCATCGATTACTTTGATAAATTAAATGAACAGAACAATGGCTCGAAAAGTAAACAAAAGCGTGGCAAAAAAGGAGAAGGTAAATGAAGTATGCTTTGATTAGTGTTAGCGACAAAACAGGTTTAGTACCACTTGCTGAAGCGATGATCAATAAAGGGTATAAATTGATTTCGACCGGTGGTACTGCTAAACATCTTAAAGATAATGGGTTGAGTGTTGATCTGGTCGAAGATATTAGCGGCTTTCCTGAAATACTGAACGGAAGAGTTAAAACCTTGCACCCAATGGTGTTTGGTGGAATACTGGCCGACAGACGTAACGAGAAACATTTGTCTGAGCTTACCAAGCATAAAATACCGCAAATAGATATAGCGGTAGTGAACCTCTACCCGTTTGTAGAGCTGATTTCTAAAGGTGAGAGCGACCTGATGACAATGATCGAGAATATCGATATCGGTGGAGTGACACTCATCAGAGCTGCTGCCAAAAATTATCACTCAACAGCTATCATCTCCGACGTAAATGACTACCAGAAAGTGATAGATGAGTTGGAAAAAGAGGGGAGAATAACAGAACCTACACGCAAAAAGTTAGCTTGCAAAGCTTTTGCTACCACCTCTCATTATGACCGCTCAATTTATCAATTCTTAAGCAAAGAGGAGCAGCAGGAAGAGAAGATGGAAAGCCTTTTCCCTAACTGGACACAGGAGACTTTACGCTACGGCGAAAACCCCCACCAAAAAGGGGTCTTTCTCTCTCCAAAAAATGAGCCTCTGATTGACGTTATTTGGGGTAAACAGCTCTCCTACAACAACTACCTTGATATAAACGGAGCCCTGAAACTGATATACCGATTTGAGCGACCTACAGTAGCTATTTTAAAACATACTAACCCTTGCGGTGTAGCCTCTGCTGATTCATTAAGCGGAGCATATGATGACTGCTTGGCGACCGATACACTCTCTCCCTTTGGCGGCATTGTAGTGGTCAACAGGCCGCTCGATATGGAAACCGCTGAGAGGATCAACAAAGTCTTTACTGAGATTATAGTAGCCCCAGAATACCCTGAAGAGGTTTTGACTTTCTTACAAAAGAAGAAAGATAGAAGATTAGTTGTATATAATCAAAAAGGGCTACAGAAGATGGCCGAAAGCAATACGTATACAAGCTGTCTGAATGGATTGCTAAGCCAAACTATCGATATGAAAATGGAAGACCAGGGTGGTTGGAGAGTCGTGACTAAAAGAGAGCCTACTGAACAAGAGTGGGCGAGCTTGAAGTTCGCTTGGAATGTAGTATCAACCCTTAAATCAAATGCTATCGCTTTGACTAATGATGAGCGAACTATTGGGCTTGGAATGGGGCAGACGAGTAGGATAGATTCCGTTGAGTTTGCAGTGTATCGAGCTAAGAAGTTTAACCACGAAATAGAGGGGGCTGTGTGTGCATCGGACGGCTTTTTCCCCTTCCGTGATGGGGTAGACTATCTTTCAAAGCAGGGTATCAAGGCGATAATTCAGCCAGGTGGCTCCAAAGGTGATCAAGAGGTTATCAAGGCTTGTGACGAATTGGGCATCTGTATGATCTTTACCGGGGTTAGACACTTCAGTCACTAAGAAAGTTTGGCGTTTACTTCGATAATGCAAGCTCGGTGAAAACAGTGTAGCTGATATTATTCTCGTGATAATGGGTGGTAATAAAAGCTCGGTTAAGCTGAATGTCCTTGAGGTTATATAGGGTCTCAAGAGCAATAACTTGTCGGAGTCGGTCCTTATCTTCCAACGTTGTGCTCTCTACCAGACTCTCTACGTTTAGAGAGTGGAACGCCGATAATGACAATCTTGCTTTCTGGTTAGCCGACTTCCACGCCTCAATTAAACAGGCTGATGTTGATGATTCTCTGCTTAAAACGTGGTTGATCGTTTCAATAACTTCATTGGTAGTATACCACTTTGGCTGTTCTGTGCTCTCATCGGTTATTAGTTTAGTCTCTTGAACGCTTGTTGTTTCATCGTTATAGGTAAAGGTGTCAGAATACTGAAAGAGACCGATAAAGTAAGCGTTATGGAGAACATAGTGTTTAACCAAGCTCAGTCTGTCATGCAAATCCCAAATCTGATGAGGGTCAGAGACTTGAAAAACTAAGCTACGTTTCTCCTCTTGAGATAAGTCTTCATTGAATAAATTGGCTCTGATATGCTTATCTATGTTAAAGGAGCTCAGATTGCGTGCATACTGAATAGTAGCCATTTCACGAGCAGTTTCGTACATATCAGACTGGAGTTTCGTTGCACGAGAGATGCCGATTGTATAGCTTCCATCAATCGGAGTTTGTAAAATCCAAGTGGGAAGTGGTGTAGGTATTTTAGCACCTTTTTTAGTCTTCTCAAGAGAAGCTTTGTTAGAGCTCTTGTAGTTCGAACAAGATAGTAAGAGGGAAAAGAGCACTATATAGATATAAAAGTGTTTCTTCATGGCTTAGCAATAATACTAAAAGCGAGACACCTTTAACGGCGTCTCGCTATCGAAATTGCTCGGTTTCAAAGAGCCGACTATTGTTTATCTAAAAAGTTATCCAGCTCTTGGAATGCTTGAGAAGCTTTGAATTGATTGTAGAGAGCTTCTTCATTTTTGATCTGATTTCTCATATTACGGTTGATTTCATCTTTAGGGATGCTAACTCGGATAAAATACTTATATCCTTCTTTAGTTTTGAGCCCTTCTCTTTGAGATTTAATCGTACCGGTAAACTTGGCGTTAGAGACCACTCTGGCCACACTGCTGGTAAGGGCGAGTGTTTGAGGATTATCTACTCCTGCCTCTTCCATATAGTTTTTAATCATACCTTGTACGTGTGACTCAACATATTGTGCTGCTTCTTGCATAGCATCGGCATAAGCTGCCTTTTCGGCCATATTTTCATTTCTTTTTTCGGCTTGACCATAGGTGTATACATAATCAGCATTTCCTTGTAATCCGTACCATTTAGGTTGATAGATAGTTCCACTTTTTGCGGAAGAGCAAGCAGTGATGGTAAATAGCACGGCAATAGATAACAGAATTACGATTCTTGTTTTCATAACAATACCTCCATTTATAAGTGTCTTGATTTGCACTCGCTTTAGGGATAAAATAACCAATCCATTTGTGAAAACCGTTATCTAAGTGTCAACGATTATTTGTTATACCGGCTATTTTCTTAGCAAAATTCACTGCTTCAACACCGTTATCAGGCCCTTTTTTTGGGTCGATCTACAAACAAAAAGAGAGATAAACTCGAAATATCTTGACGGTATTTGCGAGCTTAAGGTTCCATGCAATCTTAAAGTGTAACTGATAGCGGAGGATTTTAGCCTGTGAACTTAGTATTTATGGGAATCCAAGGAAGCGGTAAAGGACTACAAGCCGAACTTTTAGCTAAGAGATACGGTTTCGAGCATTTTGACCTTGGATCTGAACTTAGAGAACGTGTAAAAAAAGATACACCATTCGGCAGAATGGTGGAGACATATATTAAAGATGGTAATCTTGTACCAGATGAAGAAATAATTGCCTTTATAAATAAAAAAATAGATGATAATATCAAAGGGCTTGTCCTTGACGGCTTTCCACGGACTATCGCCCAAGCAAAATTTATTGTCGATAAAATACCTGTTAAGCATATAGTGTACTTTTCTTTGGATGACCAAACGGCCACTAATCGCTTAGCATCTCGTAGAATTTGTAGCCAATGTAAAACAGGCTATAACCTTCTGGTTAAACCACCAAAAGTGCCTAATGTATGCGACGTATGTGGCGGAAAAGTAGTTATCAGACACGATGACCATGCGCCCGCTATCAAACGGAGAATAAGTAAGTTCCACGAGCTTACAGAGCCTATCATAGACTTCTTCAAAGAGGGTGACAAGCTTATCACGATCAATGCAGCACAATCACCCGAAATGATACACAAAGAACTGGTGGGGAAACTTAAACTGACAAGTTAACAATAAGGATTAAAGATGGGCGGGAGAGCTAAACTACAATATGCCGCTTCAATATCGATAAAGTTCTCGAATGGCTTGTTAAATTTATACGCCTTCTTGAATCTCTTGATACTATTTAGTACACCCTTCCTCGCAAGGAGTGATTACTTTATAATAGCCAACCATTCATACACTCTACTATTGTTAGGTCTTTTAGTGATAAACCTAATAAGTGGTGTTGTTGAAGCTGGTGGTGACTCAATAGTCTTGAGAAAAAGGGCTCTTGATATATTGTTTGTCTTTTTGGCGGTTGCCCTACAGAATAACCACGATATATTTCAGCTATATATTGTAATCAGACAAGCTTTTATAGGAGTAAGTCGCAGGCATAGAGCTAAAATGGAGGCGGCTAACCATAGAAGTGTTTTGGATAGCGCACCTGCATTTGTGTTGATCAGTTTTTTAGGGACTATCCTTATTGGAACGATATTGTTGCTAATTCCGGTTGCAACTAACCCTGGAAATCATACCACCTTTTTAGGCGCTCTCTTCACCTCGACATCGGCTACCTGTGTCACAGGATTAACCGTTTATGATATAGTGTCGCACTTTTCAACGTTTGGACTAATGATCATTATGATCTTGATTCAAATAGGTGGACTTGGCATAATGACCGTATCGACCTTCTTTGCAGTGATTACAGGGCAGCGACTTAGCCTCAGAGATGGGAACTTAATGCAGGATGTAATAGATGGGGGCAATAGGGTAGACGCGCTGAAATTAGTAAGAAATATTGTCATAGTTACCTTAATCTTTGAAGCTATCGGAGCAGTACTAATTTATTTCAGCATAAAGGGAAGATACGTGGGCACCTCGGAGGCGGTATTTTCAGCGGTATTTCATTCAATCTCTGGATTCTGTAATGCAGGTATTGGGCTCTTCCAAGAAGACTTTGTCTTCTATCACCAACACCTGTTAGCCACCTTCACAATAATCTTCTTAGTAGTGTCTGGTGGAATCGGCTTTTCTGTATTAGTTGATATTAAGCGAAATATGTTTGAAAAGTTTACCCCTTCTCGCTTTACTATCCATACTAAGCTCGTTTTGATAACAACAGCCGCACTGATAGTTTTAGGCTCAATACTCTTTTTTATAGGTGAGTTTAATCACTCGATGGAGGGTTACAGCTTAAAAGACCGTATTATTGGCTCCGTATTCCAATCTGTGTCAACAAGGACAGCTGGCTTTTACTACATTGATTTGACCCACTTGAGTCAAGCCTCATCATTCTTCTCTCTCTTACTGATGTTTATCGGTGCTTCACCAGGCTCAACCGGTGGCGGGATAAAGACTACCAGTTTTGCCTTGTTTATACTTGCCGTAGTTGCCGTGTTGTCTGGAAATAAGGATGTTGTTGTCTTTAAAAGAAAAATACCAGAGTCTCTTGTTTATCGAGTGATGGCACTAATTGCCGTCTCCCTAACCCTGTTATTTGTCGTAATATTTATCCTGTTGCTCATAGAGCCATTCCCATCACAAACAATTATCTTTGAAGCGGTTTCAGCGTATGGTACCGTCGGGCTCTCTATGGGAATAACACCGTACTTGACCAAAATAAGCCAGATCCTTTTAGTTGTCTTGATGTACTTTGGCCGAGTTGGACCCTTGACAATACTTTTTGCCTTATCAAGGGGTAAAGGCTCACAAAACTATTACTATTTGGAAGAAAAAATATCTGTCGGATAATCTGGCTGAGATATGGGGGTTCAGTATGCGAAAATTTGCTGTAATAGGGTTGGGTAAATTCGGTAATGCCGTTGCTACAATCCTCTTTGATAATGGAGCAGAAGTGCTGGTTATCGACAATAATGATAAGAAATTACAAGATTTAAGAGGAAGAGTCTCTGCCGCCATAAAAATGGACTGTACAGATGAACGGGCTTTAAGATCGGTCGGTATTGATGAAGTTGATGCTGTTATTTTGGCAGTAGGTGACGTTGAGACCAGTGTGTTAACTTGTGTCCTTTTGAAAAAGCTTGGAGTGATGAATATTCAAGCAAAAGTGGATAGTGAGCTACACGCACGTATACTCGAAATTATGGGAGTGACTAATGTTCTCTTCCCTGAAAAACAGGTTGGTGAGCAGTTGGCTCATACCCTCTTATCACCAAATGTTTTGAACTATATTAATCTCACATCAGGACATTGTATTGCCGAATTGAAAGTACCAGAAGCCTATGTCGGAAAGACACTGCAAGAACTAAACCTTCCCAACGAGATGAAGATTCATATAGTGGCAATTAAATACACGGAGATGTCAGTCTCCGAAAGTGGCGATAATGTTATAGAAACAAGGATAAACGATATGCCCGGTGCTAACGATATTATAAAAGAGGGGGACATTCTTGTTCTGATGGGTAGCACGTCGAATGTATCAAACCTTATCAATAAGGTTACCCCTGGAATGAGGGTTACGCTATGAAAATCAGATTAAAAAAAAGAATAACCTTGTACCTCCTCGTCATCCTCATCCTCTCTATACTGCAGGTTTTCTTCATCAATGTTAGCTTGAAATCACTTGTAGGGAATGAATCGGTATCTAAAGAGATTAAAACAACTCTACTTATCTTCCTGTTC
>JAJBBL010000196.1 GCA_020532365.1 Candidatus Cloacimonadota bacterium
ACCGCCTCCCCTACGAAATAATAGAACGATTCAATTACAACGGTTGGCACCTGACGCATATGGGTAACCTAACGAACAAAGAAAAAAGAGCCGCTCGTAGATCTCGGAGATTACGCAGATTTAAAAGATAATTAAGGATTAGGTATACTGCCATCTTATATGCAAAGGGTTGCACATAGCGATTACAGGTTGATTAGCCAATTAAAGAGAAAACGGGAGTAACGGAACGGGTCGAGCAAACCCGACGCCCTACAACACTGATTGACTTACCAGTAACCTAAATAAAGAGTGGTTGGCGCCTGACAAACAAAAATTAATATACAAGAAGCAAACGAAGAAGCGTCTGTTAAGCCTTATCCCGATTAACATTGACAAATTAACCTCGTTGTTTTAGGTTGAGACTCAAATAAAGATTGAGGGATTGTGCTCCTATGACTGATGAAATGAAAATAATTAAGCGGCGCGTAGAAGAGATTATACCTGAAGAGGAATTGATTGCTAAGCTGGCAAAATCAAAGAAGACGGGAAAACCGTTACGGGTGAAGTATGGTATCGATCCGACAGGTTCTGATGTTCATATTGGTCATTTAGTACCTATTCGCAAGATGCGTGAGCTTCAGGATATGGGGCATACCGGTGTAATTATCATTGGTGACTTTACCGCCCAGATCGGTGATCCTACCGGTCGAGACACTTCACGACCACCTCTCAGCGCTGAACAGGCAAAGAAGAATGCCGAACGATATATGGATCAGCTTTATACCGTTTTAGATAGAGATAAAACTGAGGTGCGATGGCAGTCTGAATGGTTTAGCAAACTCACCCTTGCCGATACTTTACAGATGATGGGAAAGTTTACCTTAGCCCAGTTTATGGCGCATGATACATTCCGTGATCGTTATGAAAAAGGGCTGCCACTCGGTATGCACGAAATTATGTACCCTATTTTACAAGGGTATGATTCTGTAGTGGTAGAGGCTGATATTGAGCTCGGTGCTACCGAACAGAAGTTCAATATTTTGACCGGTCGCGATATGCAACGCTATTTTGGAATGGAACAGCAGGTGGCACTACTCTTCCCAATCTTAGTCGGTACCGACGGCGTGAACAAGATGGGTAAGAGCCTTAACAACTATATTGCCGTGTTTGATCCACCAAACGAAAAGTACGGAAAAGTAATGTCAATCCCTGATAGTGCAATCGTTGAATACTTCCGTCTGGCAACTAACACCGACGAAGAGGAGCTTGCTAAGATTGAGGCTGAACTAAAAAGTGGGACTAACCCCAAATTTATCAAGCAAAGACTCGCCCGTTCAATTGTATCGCTCTACCACTCTGAAGAGGAGGCGTTGGCTGCAGAAGAGGCTTTCGACAGACAATTTAGCCAAGGAGAGGTCCCTGACGACATTCCTGTTTTCGATTGTGAAGAGGACTCAATATGGATAGTTAAACTGCTCACCGACTCTGGTCTTTGTAAGTCTGGCGGTGAAGCGCGTCGGATGATTAAGCAGAACGCTGTCTCGGTCAACGATCGAAAAATTGAGAGTGAAGACGAAGTTATCGAGCTGAACGATGAGACAGTCGTTAAAGTAGGTAAACGCCGCTACTGCAAAGTTTGCAAAGGAAATTAACAATGAGTAATCTTCTCTACTACATAATCGTCCTTCCGATAATCTTTATGAGTATTATCATCCACGAAGTTAGCCACGGCTATGCAGCACTTTTATTAGGGGACGACACAGCTAAACGGTATAGAAGACTCTCTTTTAACCCGAAAGTACATATCGACACTTTTGGTACAATTATTCTGCCGTTACTACTCCTGATTACTACCGGAGGTAAACTCTCCTTCGGTTACGCTAAACCTGTGCCGATCAATCCGTATAACTTTAAAAATATGAAAAGAGATACGGGGCTTACCGCCCTTGCCGGTCCAATGTCTAACTTCATAGTCGCCACTATTTTTTCTATCTTTGTCAGGCTTTTGGCTATGACGTCGACGCAGAGCCCCTTCGCTCTGATCAACGGTTTTCTCCTTCAGGTTTTCTTTATGGTTATCATTCTAAACCTGGTTTTAGGGTGCTTCAATCTAATACCCTTCCCGCCGCTCGACGGCTCGAAAATCGTTGGAATGCTTTTGCCTGATCGACATTATTTTAGATTTATGCAGCTCGAAAGAAAAGGAATGTACATTGTACTCGGGCTAATCCTTGTCTCCTATCTATTCAACTGGAATCTGATCGGAAATATAGTGATGCCCCCTGTGTTATTCCTGTTTAGACTGCTGACCGGACTACATATATAATTAACGAGAAATAGGTGTGGAATACGAACCTCTAAAAAGGAAACTAAACAATATTATTAGAATGTTTCCTCAGCTTAGAGCCCCGTTCTATAAAGGACTCGACCTCTTCATCCTCAGACAGTGGTACGTTAAAAAAGAGCTTAAGAAATACGTAGCTAAACTCGATCAAATTAACTTTTATGACGCCGGCTCTGGGTTTGGACAATACACCGAATATGTGTTAAAAATAGCACCTCAAGCAAAAGTACTTGCCGTCGACATTGACCGTGAAGGGGTAGAAATCTTTGAAGAATATGCTCAAAACCGGTGGAAAAACAGGGTCACAGCTGTCTCCGCCGACCTACAAGCTTACGTACCCAAAGATAAATATAACCTCTTCATCGCGATCGATATTTTGGAGCATATTGAGTTTGACGTCGAAGTGCTACAAAACCTGAGATACGCTGCCGAAGACAACGGTATACTAATTATATCGACGCCGTATCGGACTAAAGAGGCTGAGTTTACCGCCGAACACTTCAGGGATGGGTACACTAAAGAGGAGTTGGAGAAAAAGCTTACCAAGAGTGGTTGGAAAGTTAAAGAGTCGTACTTCAGTTACGGGGTGTGGGGCAATTTAGCGTGGCACCTTTCTATGAAAAACAGCCTTAATATGATTAAAAATAAGCTTTGGCTACTTCTACCTGTTTATTTGGTACTTATAATGCCGGTAAGTCTCTTGTTAATGGGGCTCGACTACTTTTGGCAGAATAGAAAAGGGAACGGCTTAATAGTCGTTGCCGAAGCGGTCTAAATTTTACGATACAGTCCCTGTTTTTGAATAAAATCTAAAACGTTGGCGGGTAGCATCCGCTCAACGCTTAAACCACCACGTAGTCTATCTCTAATCTGTTCCGACGAAACTGCTATCGGTTCCATCTCGATTTGAACGATACGGTCCAAATAAGGGGTTAAATTCGACAGATCTATCTCGGTGCCGGGGCGATAGAAGGCTGCAAACCTTAACTGCTTAAAAAGCCACTCAATCTCGTACCAAGTGTGGAGCTTAGTAAGCTGATCTCCACCGATTATAAAGTATATCTCTGCTCGCGGATAGACGAGTTGGCACGACTCTATGAGATGTTTGGTGTAGCTGGTGGCTCCCGGCGTAAAATCAAAGTCTGATGGTTGGAAATGGGGGTAATCTTTTAGAGCGATCTCTATCATCGCCATCCGGTAAGGGTAGTCGACTATATTTTTATCTACTTTATGTGGTGGAGCACAGGATGGTGTGAAGAGTATTTTATCGAGGTTAAGCTCTTCATAGGTACGTTTAGCAATGGCTAAATGTCCGTTGTGGATTGGGTCAAAAGTGCCCCCGAGAATACCGAGTTTCATCTTTAGAAGATTTTGTCGTATAAGCGCTCTATTTTTTGAGTCTCTTTGCTTTCTGGATAGTACTCTTTAAGTGATTTGAGCATCGATAGTGCATTTTCTTGGTCTCTACGTTTGACGTAGATACGGGCTTCGTAGTAACGTGTTTTTTTATCTAACTCGTTTCTATTTCCTAACTCTAATATTTCATCAAAGTACATCAAGGCGGCACTGTAGTCGTAAAGTCGGTAATAGATATAGCCGTTATTATAGTTTTTTTCGATAAATTTGTACTGTAGCTCTTGGATTGCTTCGAGTGCGCTTTCTCTTTTATCGCCATAAGGGAAGCGGTCGAGGTAGACTTCAAACGCCTGAATAGCGAGGTGTCCATCCTCTTGGGTGTATTGAGGCTTCAATGATTTCTGGTAGTGAGCTTCACCGATTCGATAATAGGCTACACTAACATCTTTGAACTCGGGGAAGAGGCGAATAAGCTCTTGGTATTCGAAGATGGCGTCTGTATAACGTCCGAGATTAAAATGACATTCGCCGAGTCGAAACTGAGCGATCGGGGTATAGTTTGAGCTTCTTTCAAAGACCACTTCGATATAATGGTCAGCTGCTTTGTTGTAGCGACCACGCTCGTAATAGTGGTCACCTAACTCGATTCTTTTTTCTATCGGCATCTGACTCTTTGATTTGCCGATACTACAGCCAAAGAGTGTGACTGCAGTCAATAATACCAATAAAAGTCTTCTCATTATCTCCTCGGAATTGATGTTATAGTGCTTATTTATTACCGAAGTAAAAGAGATAAGCTAAGCCGCCGATAATAGTTGAAACTAAGATAGGGTCGTACCACCGCATATCGGTATTTTTCACCCGTATCTTAGTCTCAACAGTTAAATTATTAATGTCTATAGTCTCCCCAGTCGGTTGATGGATTACCTCGTAAGTGAATAGGTGAGAGGTGGTGAGATAGTTTCTCGGTATGAAAATAAATCCACCTTTATGTCGAGTGTAAATCCGTTCATTACGGAGTGTAATAGTGTAATGTTCGCCATCCTGTTCAGTGTAGAGTCTATGCCCATCATTGAGCAGACGCCCTTTTAAAAGGCTTGATAGCGGCATTTCATATTCATCAACCTCAAGTTGGACTACTATGGGTAGATCAGAAGGAAGTTCACGATAAAACTGCTCTATTACCCGCTCGGGAATAGTTTGGTTTTCGGTTGCACAAAGCAGCGATACCGCTGTTAAGAGGAGTGCAATTGTAAAAACCTTCTGCATAAGACCTACTTAGTCGATCATCCCTTTTTTAAGAAGGAGGTGTAAGCCTTAAATGTTGAATATAAGTCCGCCTTTGAGATTAACTCCCAAGGGGCGTGCATACCGACTACACCGGTTCCGCAGTCGATTACTTCAGCGCCGTATACAGCTAAGAACTTGGCTATTGTGCCGCCACCACCGACATCTACCGCTCCGAGTGAGCCCATCTGCCAGTTAACCTTTTCTTCATTAAAAAGACGGATCATCTTGGCTACAAACTCTGCATTAGCGTCGTTTGAACCAGATTTACCACGGGCACCGGTATACTTAGTTAAGCTAACACCGTGTCCCATAATAACTGCGTTATCTTTTTCGTGAACTGATGGGAAGTTTGGATTGATAGCGGCATTAACGTCGGCTGAAATAATCTGGCTATTCATCATAGCTTTACGTAGTGTATAACTATCATAAGGCTCGCCGTTTGCTTTTAACAGGTCAGCTATGAAGTCAAGGAATTGAGCTGATCTTGCGCCTGTATTACCTTCGCTTCCGACCTCTTCTTTATCGGTAAAGAAGATAACGGCGGTCTTATCTATATTTTCTGGTTTTAACTCCAAGATAGCTGCTAAAGAGGTGTAAGAGCAGACGCGGTCGTCGTGCCCATACCCGGCAACTAAACTTGCATCGATACCGGCGTCGCGCGCTTTACCGGCAGGTACTAACTCTAATTCAGCACTTAAGAAGTCACTTTCGGTAATACCGTAACGTTCGTTCAGGATCATCAATGCGTTGAGTTTTATCGCCTCTTTTTGTTTTTCATCAACGTATGGAATAGAGTTGAAGATAACGTTCATATGTGAGGCTTTAACGGCGTCGCCGACTTTTTGAGCATATTGATCTGCAGCAAGGTGTGGAAGTAAGTCTGGCATTACAAATACAGGCTCATCATCGTTTTCACCGATAGAGATGTGTAAAACTTCACCATCTTTTTTAATGATTACGCCGTGTAAGGCGAGTGGTATCGACATCCATTGATACTTCTTGATTCCGCCATAGTAATGGGTACGTAGCATACCGAGCTGAGTTAGCGAATCTTCGTAAAGTGGGTTTTGCTTTAAGTCAACACGTGGGGTGTCGATATGTGGAGCGATAATATTTAGCCCTTCTGCGATAGGTCGCTTGCCGATAACTGCTGCGATCACATTTTTCTGTCTATAGATTTTATATAGTTTATCCCCTTTTTTATTGTTAGGGTCTAACTCTTGGAACTTTCCTTTTTCTAAGGCTTTTATTGAGAACTCAACGGTCTCTCTTACTGTTTTACATTCGCTTAGAAATTCTTTATACTCGTCAGCAAACTTAAAAGCTGCTTTCTTTTCTTTGTCGGAACTGGTTTTCCAGAAGTTCTGGCGTTCATAACCCAATTCTTTCATTTTGTTGTCTTTTGATCCCATCTTTTTCTATCTCCTTAACTATTTTATCTCTAACACTTTAAAGGTCTTCTCACCAGAAGGTACTCTGATAACGGTAGTTTCACCAACTTTTTTTCCGGTTAAATACTTGCCGATAGGTGAAGCTATTGATAAAGGGGTAACCCCTTCAGTCGAAAAACCTTCCGTTTCATCAACTCCGAGTAGCTGATAAACTAATTCTTCGCTTGTGTTTTCATCCCTAATCCGTACTATTGCACCGAACCGGACGGCATCTTTAGGTACCTGTGCTGGATCGACTACCTTTAGTTTGGCTAAACGGCTGCGGATATAGCTAATCTCTTTATCTATGTGCCGCTGTCTCTCGCGTGCTGCGTGATACTCTGCATTTTCGGATAAATCGCCCATTTCGCGAGCCGTTACAACCTGCTGTACTACCTCAGGTCGCTCCACAAGATTAAGATGATTCATCCGCTCTTGTAGCCTGATTAGTCCCTGTTTTGTTATGTAATTAAAGTCACTCATTTCTTGATTCTCTTCCTTAAATATCTTACGCCTACTTGGCCTGCTTTTTTTACTCTTAT
>JAJBBL010000188.1 GCA_020532365.1 Candidatus Cloacimonadota bacterium
CTTAGCTCAGGCTTAATTTGGTAGATTGACAAAACACTACCAGCAGAGCGGTAACTTAAATCGTCAGCAAGCTCTTGAATTTTTGATTTTTTACTCATAATAGACCCCCTTTTTTATTAGGATGACTCCCCTCTTCTTTAGCCCCAATCCAGCTCAACCTGTTAACCTGTCAAAGACTATTTCGCTTTGCCTTTATATCTCATTGCCTGCCAATCATATAAAAATCTTCATCCAAGGAGATAGTAAGGAGAATAGTCGTAGGCGGCCTTTAGCCGCCTACGACTATTCTCCTATGATTCCTATAGGGTGAGGGGAGGAGTAGAGCAAGAAGGCAATTCAGGGTTGTGAAGTTGAGGAGTTGTGAGGTTGTGAAGTGAAAAAGGGGTAATGGATACAGCAATTCTGGCTCCTTATAATAGTGTGAAAACCTAACGAAAAAGCTCTGGCTGGTTGAGCAAGCCCAACCCCTACGAAAATAATCGGTAAATCATTGGAGCTCAACTAATTACTGAAAGCTATAATGACGTGTTGGTTGTGTTTTAGGGAAAACTTAACAACTCAAAGAGGCTTGCATAATTAGCTCTAAAAAAAATAAAGGCTAAGTAGAGAAAGGAGTGTGTTAAACTTGAGATTCTCTACTCAGCCTTTTATATGGTTGTCGCGGGGGACAACAACTCTTTATCTTTTACATTTCGCTGATAGCAGCGTTTTCCTCAACTTGATCGATAATATTTTCGACTGCTTTCATCAGTGCAATAGCTGATGGAAGACCGTTATAGTGGTAAATATAAGGTTTTCCTTCATCTGACGTCTGTGCTATTCGAGGGTCCATTTCAAGCTCAGCCAATCTTTCGATAGAGTGGTCTGAGAGCAGTTTATCGAGTTGATTTCCTTTGAAAATGGCCGTTTGTTCATCACAGTTAGGGCATCTGAAATACTTCATATTCTCAATAATTCCGAGTATCGGCACTTTAAGCTGTTCTGCAAAACTCACCGATTTTTTCACATCCAATATAGCCACATCTTGCGGGGTGGTCACTATAACAGTACCGTCGACAGAGCCCAATGTTTGGAAAACACTAAGAGGCTCATCACCGGTTCCTGGAGGGCAATCCACGACAAGATAGTCTAATTCAGGCCAATCGAAGTCACTGAAGAACTGCTTGATGAGAGCCATCTTCAGTGGTCCACGCCAGATGAGGGGGCTATCGTCTGAGCTAATCAGCGAAGCAACTGTAAGCGCATACACATTTGTAGCCACTTTAATAGGCATTGGCAGCCCACTTTCTGGATTAGCTTCGATAGGTTTCCCTTCTATATTAGTCAATTTAGCTATTGAAGGTCCGTGTACATCCACGTCAAGTATTCCAACTTTTTTACCTTGCAGAGCTAATCCAAAGGCAAGATTTACAGCTACGAAGCTTTTTCCAACCCCACCTTTACCACTCATTACTACTATACGATGTTTAATTTTAGCCAGATTTGCCTGAACCTGGAGATCTTTAGTATCTTTTTCGCCCATAGGTTTAATTATTCCCCTGTCTCGTTTAATCTTTTGTTGATAAGTTCAATCTCTTCTTCTAAGACCGACTTTCTTTGTTTTAAATAGTCTTTATTATTCCCAAACATCTCTCTGATGCCGGCACCAATTGGATATAAGCAATCCATAAATCTTCTGCGAGGGCGTCCTTCTCCACGATAGTATCCCCCTCTTCTTCCGTAACCGTAGTTTGAATAGCCACGTCCACAGGGTCCCATTCCTCTTCCCCCTCTACCGTCGCCATAAGGTCCAGTTCCATCATAATT
Organism: Candidatus Cloacimonadota bacterium; assembly: GCA_020532365.1. GTDB lineage: Bacteria > Cloacimonadota > Cloacimonadia > Cloacimonadales > JAJBBL01 > JAJBBL01. The sequence goes on from JAJBBL010000188.1 coordinate 1,807, forward strand.
AGGCATAACTCTCTCCTTTTTTAAGTTTATTATTCTTATAAGCATCATAGGCCTCTTGCACTGTCATACCTGCAGCACCAACATAAATGTTGATTTTGAGTCGACTTAACAAGTTCAAGGCGTTTCCACCAGGTCCGTTTCCAGTAATTAAAACGTCGGGCTTGTGTTCAAAGAGTAGCTGAGCTGTTTTTGAACCTGCTCCGTGTTCAACTGACTGGATGTTTCGGTTATCGATATTAATCATTTTATTTGTATCTTCATCGAAGATTAACAGATATTCTGCACGTCCAAAGCGTGGGTCTATTTTATCTTCCCACCCTGTTCCTGTAGCTGTAAATACAATTTTCATATTCACCTCTTTAGTTTATTTTATTCCAGATTTCACTGAAAACTTTACCCCATTTAGTTCTATCGTGCTCTATCAGGCTTATTCCGTTGGTTATTGCACTCTGAAAATCGGTGTCATAGTTGATTGTAGCTAAGCGATCAATCCCCTCTGCCTGTAGAAACTCTTCTATTAAATTGTTAACTTCTTGATTGAGATCAGCCTTGTTAATTATACAGCCAGCCGGTATTTGAAACTTATTGGTCAGCTCCCAAACTCTTTTAAGATCACTCAAGCCCGATAAAGTAGGCTCGGTTACAAAGACTACATAGTCGGCACCTGATAGAGAAGCTATTACTGGACATCCTATCCCGGGTGAGCCGTCCACAATGACGTATTCAATTCCCTTTTCAGTAGCCAGCTGCTTCGCCTCTTTTTTAACTTTGGCAACCAGTTTACCTGAGTTGTCAGCTCCAATACCAAGCTGAGAGTGTACCATCGGCGAACCGTAATGTGTTTCAGAAATATAGCACTCCCCCACCTTTTCGTCAACGAGCTCAATAGTCTCTACCGGGCAGATATAGCTGCAATAGCCACACCCTTCACACTCTAAAGGTATCACCCTGTATTCGCCCTCTACTATTTCGATAGCATCAAATCGACACTTCTCCTTGCAGAGGTTACAGTGGGTACATTTATCGGTGTGTATGACCGCTTTGACGCCACTATAAAAGTCTTCTCGTTTCTTTATAGTTGGACTTAAAACAAGGTGTAAGTCTGGAGCGTCAACATCGCAATCAGCAACTACGGCTTGATTTTTGACAAGTGTTGCCAGCGCTGCTGCAACGGAGGTTTTACCAGTGCCCCCTTTACCGGAGATAATCACTATTTCCTTCATTGCTCACCCCTTATTTTCTCTATATTGTCTAAGATTTTATCTAATTCAGCTCTAAACTCTGGTATATGTGGGTAAATTAACTCACCTTTAGAGTATAGCACTGCAATTTCTCGTTTGTTCGGAATAGTCGCCCAAATTGGCAACCCCTCTTTTTCACAGTATTTAAAGATTTCATCATTGCCTATACCATATCGGTTGACCACGATACCAACAGGCTTGTTGATATGCCTGACCGATTCAACCGCTAAAGTTAAGTCGAATAGACCGAAGGGCGTCGGCTCTGACACTAAGATTACGAAGTCAGCATTTTTCACCACTTCAAGCATTGAACAAGATGTTCCTGGAGGTGAATCCCATATTTCAAGCTCTTTATCGAGCTCAAGCTCCTCAATGTTCTTTAACGTTTTAGCGATTAGTGGCACAGCCTGCTCTACTCCAATATTGAGTTTACTGTAGAAGAAATCAAGATTACCCTCTTTTATGTGGTTATAAACACCGAGCGGCCAATCTTGCATTGGAAGAGCATTAACAGGGCATAACTCGCTACAAGCATAACAGGAATGACATAGCTCCGGCAACACTAATATCTCGTCTATTAGCTGTAAAAGAGCGCTGAATTTACACCATTTAGTACACTTGCCGCATAAAATACAAGCGTCCTTATTCCACTCAGGCACAGGTCGGAATACATCCAGCTTCTCAATTTCATTCCCTTGAATGAAGATGTTGTTATTTGGCTCTTCAACATCAAGGTCAACTAATGTTATGTTTTTGGTTTGAGCAGCATAATGGGCAAGGTTGGCGGAAAGTGTTGTTTTCCCAGTTCCCCCTTTACCGCTGGCAATGGCTATTTTCATTAGTGATCACACCTGTTCATTCCGGTTTTTAGGGTACCGTTTATGTAGTGGTTTACTAACTCTCGAGGGGGCAGTTTTTCAACCCCGATAATGATTTCAATGTCGTAGCCTTTCATAAGCTCTTGCGCTTTAATCCCCATTCCGCCCGCTAAGATAACGTCACAACCTATCTCTTTAATAAAGCGGGGGTGTGAGCCGTATTCGTGTTCAGGTGGTATGGCAAACTTTTCATTAACTATCTTACCGTCCTCAATATCAAAAACGGCAAACTGCTCGGTATGTCCAAAATGCAAGCATAAGTCTCCATTAGAAATTGGTATACCAATTCTTTTCTTCATAAATCCTCCAGGGCTTTAACTTATTTATTTACAGCGACGACATCTGCCGCAGCCTCTAACAAAACATTCACTAAGGTTAGTTAAACGATCAGAGTCACACTCAGGACAGAAGACTTGTCCTCTAACATCGGTATCGACCACAAATCTTTCATTACAGTTGTCACATTGATAATGCTCACCAATAACCTCTACATTACCCCCTTCAATGATAAAGGTGCGCCCTTCAACTAAAGCACGTGCCAGCTTTTTTCTTGCCTCATCATAGATACGGGTCACGGTTGGCCTTGAGACGTTCATCTGCTCTGCAACCTGTTCGTGGGTCATCCCTTCATAGTCAACTAATCGGAAAGCTTCATACTCTTCAAGTCGGAGGATTACCGCTTGACGGTAGTTGGTTCTTAGCCATAGTGGTCTAAAGCCTTTAATCAGTGGCAATTCACTTAAAGTTCTCATTACGCCTCTACGTGACAATCTTATATCCTCCTTAGCTTTAGTGTTTCATATGTGAACATATGTTCAATATGCTGAGCGTAGTATTCCTGTCAACTATTTTTTCGGCTCCCGACATTTAGAAGATTGTTGAGCCCCTTTTTTAACGGCGAAAGAGAAAAAGGTCATTGACAAAATCTATACACCTATATTGATGAAAAAAAACTTAGGGGTCTTTATGCGCTACAGAAACGAATTAGAAAAACTGCTTAAGGAAGAAAAAAATATCGTGAATAGGATGTATCTCAACGAGATTGCCATTCAGCTGAAAAAGCTTGAATCGGCTTTAACAGATTCACCCGATTCAGAGGATTATTTTGACCACTTAGCAAGTATGTTGAACAATTTTACAAAGCAGTTTGAGAATCCGAAATACCAGTATAATAGAACCACTAAGAATGGTTTTAAGCGTGATTCGGTTATCCTATCGTCGCTATATTTAGACGATTTAATAGAGCTTTTGATCAGTGATCAAGCCATCTTAAACAATAAAGGTATTAAGTGGGAGCATCAACCATTCAGTATGAACCTGTTCTTCACCCCTCACTATAAAGAGGGCTCTAAACAAGATTTAACCTTTGAATCGAAGCCTTCTACCCCATTATTGCAGCTCACCCAAAAGATTGACTTGCAGTACCGCGTCTATGGCAAGCGGGTATTCCAACGTGCTGAGGTTGTACTACCACTGTTAATCTTCCAAACCTACAAAAACTTTACAGAGGAAGACTTTATTAGGATCGACTACTATTCTGCAAAAGCTAAACAGAGCCTCAGAAGATCTAAAACGATAATTGTGTGTGAAACTGTGAATAAAAACGTAGTGCCCGAAATTAACGGTTCACACATAGACTCTCTAATTATACTGAGAAGACAGGTAAGCTCCAGTAAATTAGAACCGATAAAGAGTGAAATGCTCGTTCAACTAAGAGACCAAGTCAACAACTATCTATACCAAGATGAATGTGAAGTAGATAAAATCATTGAAAGAGGATGTATCAGTTAGGAGGAAATAGATGAGCAACGGACAAAAACAAGAGATCCTTACCATTACTGTAGATAAAACTTTACCAGATAAAAAAGAGTTCAAACAGGGTATCAGACGTGCCCCAAATAGAGGCTTGAACCTTAGCGAAAAAGAAATAGCACTCGCACTTAAAAATGCACTACGCTACGTTCCGAACGAGCTGCACGAGACTTTAGCCCCTGAGTTTTTAGAAGAGTTGAAAACTATGGGGAGAATATACGGATACCGCTTCCGACCTGAAGGGAATATAAAAGCTAAACCTATCAACGAGTATGAAGGTATCACAGAAGCGAGAGCAATGCAACTGATGATCGATAACAACCTCGACTTCGACGTTGCCTTGTACCCTTATGAACTGGTCACTTATGGCGAAACAGGACAGGTCTGCCAAAACTGGATGCAATACCTCTTAATTAGAAAATATTTGCAAGTTATGCGTAACGATCAAACCCTCGTGGTCAACTCTGGACACCCGCTCGGACTCTTCCCTTCATCTGTAAACGCTCCAAGAGTTATCTCCACCAACGGACTGATGATCGGTCAATGGGATAACCCTGAAAACTTTAAAAGACTCACCGCGCTCGGTGTTACCAATTATGGGCAAATGACTGCTGGTGGATGGATGTACATAGGACCACAAGGCATTGTTCACGGAACTTATATCACCTTGCTCAACGCAGGTAGAAAATACTTAGGTATAGCTGACGATAAAGATCTTAAAGGTGTCATATTCATAACCTCTGGGTTAGGTGGAATGTCAGGCGCTCAAGCTAAAGCTGTTGAAATTGCCGGTGGTATTGGGATCATCGCTGAAGTTGACTATAGTCGGATAGAAACCCGCCACTCTCAAGGCTGGGTAAGCAGAGTGTCAGATAATTTAGAAGAAATAGCTAACTGGGTTGAAGAGTATCGTAAGCGTAAAGAGTCTGTCTCAATAGCTTATCACGGTAATGTAGTAGACCTCTTAGACTATTTTGATAAGCATAACTTGAAGGTAGAGTTAATCTCTGACCAAACTTCTTGTCACGCCGTTTATGAAGGGGGATACACACCTGCCGGCGTCACCTTTGACGAAGGGAGAAAAGTCTTGGAAACTGATGAAAAGGAGTTCAAAAGACTGGTCGACGAATCACTTCAAAAG
>JAJBBL010000220.1 GCA_020532365.1 Candidatus Cloacimonadota bacterium
ATTGATGAATTGGAAGCGGTGTCACGCCAACTCAGACAGAATAAATTAGATGAGTCGCTGATTGGCAGACAAGAGAGAATACTGTCGAGATTGCTCGATGCTCAAAAGTCGATCAATCAAAGAGAGTTTTCACAGCAAAGAAAAGGGGAGATGAGGGTCTCAGAAGATTGGGAACTACCTCCGGACATATTACAAGAGTTTGAAACGATGCGACAAAAAGCGCTGCTCAAAGATGACTTCAAAGGTTACCCTCACGAATATCAAGAACTTATACGTGAATACCTTAGATTGCTAAATCTCCGAATACAGGATACTGAATAAAGGGGGGCGAGATGAACAAAAAACTAAACTTACTACTCGTATCTATCCTGATGCTTAGCTCAACCCTGCTTTTAGCGCAGTATAACCGAAAACAGCTGCTGCTCGAACAGGCTAACAATCTACGAAGAATGAGAGATTATAACCTGGTTTTAGATATTTATGAAGTGTTGATGCGAGACTATTCTGACGATTTGGAGGTGGTTGACGGATACATTATGGCACTCCTTAATCTGGAGCGGACAGATGAAGCTGAAAAAGCATTGAATACATACAAAACAATCTTCCCCTCAGAAAAGTATATCGACTATTCAGTTCAAATATCGCTACGTAAAGGGGAAGTTAAAAAGGGACGAAAAGATGCGTTGGACTTTCTTGCTGAAAACCCAGGTAAAATGAATTTATACTCCGACTTGGCTTCTGTATTCGAGATGTATCGGATGAATGATGTTGCCATTGAAATACTGCTCAAAGCGAGAACTGTCGCAAAAGATAAAAACCTACACGCTTACGAACTGGCACGTAACTATCAGAGTTTTAATAAGCGCTCAGAAGCGATAGAAGAATACGTCCGACACCTGAGCCATAATCCCGGATATCAGTATACTGTTAACAATAAAGTTAAGGAAATTATTGGTGAGGAGCCAAAGCTGATAGCTGAGTTGAAAAAGCTGGTTGAGAATAGTTCTAATCAGTCGCTAAAAGAGCTTTATGCAGTCTCGTTAGTGAAGATAGAAGAGTATGAAGAGGCGTTGATTGTCTATAACGGATTGGAGCCTCAGAAACTATTAAGCTTTGCAAATGAGCTGGCTGCGTCTGGGAATAAGGAGCTTGCTATTCAGGCATACGAACTATGCATAGAGCGAGTGGATGATCCTCTGCTACGTGCCGATGTTGGATTAAAGTTGGCTGATACACTAATCAGCTCAAATAAATTAGAGGATGCAGAGACTATTCTTTTGTCGATTGTTGGTGACCAAGGCTTGCAAGACCGTAAGGTCAGATACAGGACACAAGCAAACAGAACAGCCAGAGAGATTTTGGCTAAGCTATCTATAAAGAAAGGTGAAAATTCCAATGAGGTTATTAAATGGTATGACGAGGCGAAAAGCTTTACGTATAACGCTATCGAAAAAGGTAGCTTAGAGCTTCAAATTATTCGGTATTTGGTAATGTTAGAAGAATATTCAGTGGCTAACAATCGATTGGATAAACTGTTGAGTAAAGAACATTCGGGCTCTCAATTGGCAAAAACAGGCCACTATTATCGTTTCATTTTAGAAATAATGCAAACTACAGAGGCAAGTGACTCATTATTAACAGAGATGATCGTTTCAGACCCCGGAAGTAAAGAGACAAGCGAAGCACTCTTCCTGACAAGCGTTGTAGGTAGTATGTCTGATACGATTAAAAAAGTTTTCCTCAAAGTGTATCGTATGAAGTCTAACTATCAGGAGCTTGAGGCGTTGGAACTTATAGTCTCGAACGAAAGCTATTTGCAAAACGAAGAGCTGCGAATCCTTGCTGCGGAGTTGGCTTATTCTTTAGAACACTTTGATTTAGCGGAAACTTTGTTTGCTGAGAAATATCAAGATGATACTCTTTTGGGGTATGCGACGTTGTGCCTTTCGATGCTGAAAAGTGAAAATAAAGAAAGCTATAGGGTTGTGTTGACCGAGTTTCTAAAAGAGCATCCGACTCACGTATTTTCTTCATACCTGAGACAGATGCTCGAAATATCTTCTAATATGAACACCCCTTAAGGGGCTACCCCTAAACTGTATACCTGATTATTTAGCCTGGATAACCTCTTTGACTTCAGGAATCCTTTCCTTAAGTATCCTCTCGACACCTGCTTTCAAGGTGTAAGTAGCCATTGGACAAGTTCCACAGGCGCCGGTAAGCCTAACCTCAATTACATTGTCCTCTCTAATCTTAACCAGTTCGACGTCTCCACCATCCGCTTGAATGGCAGGTCTGATCAGACCTAAGACTTCTTCAACTTTTTCTCTTGATATCATTAGAATCTCCCGTTGATTGTTTTGCGTTCACTACACTTAACTCGAGTTTTTAGTAAAGCTATTTTTAAAAACAAACAGGGGCGATTGTTGCCAAAGCCCCTGTAGTATACTATATATGACGTTATTTCTGTTCACGGATTTTTGCTATCCGATGGTTATCTCTTTCGAAGGTGTCGGTTCTTTCTTTGGAATGATCAGAGTTAATACTCCGTCTTCCAGTTTAGCTTCTATCTTTTCGACGTCTGTTGTATCAGGGAGGTTGATCAAACGTCGGTAATTTCCTTTATAACGCTCGTATCTATATACGGTTTCATTTTTTTCTGTTTTGGTCTCATCTTGCTTACCTTCAATAAGAAGCTCGTTGTTGTGTATAGAAACCTTTATGTTCTCTTTCTTAATCCCAGGTACGTTAGCCCTGATTACATAATCCTTGTCCCTCTCTGAAAGATCCATAGGCATCGTTTTGTTCGCATCAGTCTGCTCTTCACTGAACGCGCTGTTTAGAAAGTCATCAAAGAGGCTGGACATTAATGGAAACAGTGTCTTTGGTGTTCTGGTTGTAATATAAGTCATAATCTCCTCCTTATCTTTTTATGTGTTGATTGTTTTGCGCTCTTACTTAATCTTAATGAGCTTCTCTTGCTTCTTCGCTTTGGGAATCTTGAGAGTGAGGACTCCATCCTCATAACTGGCTAACACATTACCGTGATCACTGTCGTCTGGAAGGGTGATAACTCGACGATAGTTCCCTTGATAACGTTCACAACGGTATAACGTCTCGTCCTTCTCCTCTTTGCTCTTGGAGCGAGTCGCTTCTATAATTAAATCGTATCCGTCGAGCGATACCTTAATGTCTTTTTTGTTGATTCCTGGTAAATTTGCTATCAAAGAGTATTCATCCTCTCGCTCAATGACGTCCATTGCCATCATCCTCGTCTCATCCCCAGTAGGGCACATATATGAATTGCGAAGGAAATCATCGAGAATATTACGCATCGAACGGTTAATCGTCCCTTTCTCTTCTTTTCTTTTAATCGGCATTGTCATAGCTCTTTCCTCCTTTAATTTCGAGTCATTTACTAAACAATATAACCGACTATTTTGGGATGTCAAATAAAAATTAGCAGTCTTTGGTTGTGACTGCCAGAAAAGACGGCCGCCAAAACTTCTGCCCGTAATAATAGTTCTCACTTGACATAATGTCACTCAAAAAAAGAAAATCATAACACCTATTAAGATAAGAGGTCGAAATGATAAAGAAAAAAGTGCTGATCATCACTACCGGTGGAACTATATCTATGCAATACCATAGCGAACACGGTGTAGTGCCCGATGATAACCTGATACAATTATTGAATAATTTTCCGCAACTTACCTCCGTCGCAGAAATAGAGGTGCTTGAATACGCTAATATGCCAAGTCCACACATAACCCCGAAACAAATGTTTGAGCTGGCGAAATTGGTGGATGAAAAGATTGAATATTACGATAGCGTTATCATTACTCACGGAACTGATAGCCTTGAAGAAACCGCTTATCTCCACGACTTGGTTTTGAAAACACGTAAACCGGTAATCTTTACTGCAGCTATGAGAAGTGGTTCTGACCTTGGCTTGGATGGACCGCGAAATATTGTTGGCGCCGTTCGAGCTGCCGTACACGAGGAATCGATCGATAAAGGGGTATTGGTAGTAATGAACGATGAAATTCATACTGCACACGACATAGTTAAATCAGATACAGGAAAACTTGAGTCGTTTGTCTCTCCAAACTATGGAATATTGGGGATAGTTGACCCCGATAAGGTGGTGTATCAAAGACAGCTCCTCACCCGTGATAACGTTTGGACTGATGAGTTGGAATATAATATAGATTTGATAACAGTTGCTGCTGGTATGGACGGACGATACGTTGATTGCTCTATAAAAAATGGGGCAAGAGGTATTGTTATAGAAGCGTTTGGCAGAGGTAATGTTCCCCCTACAATGGTAGAGGCTATTAAAAGAGCGGTCGATATGGGGATTGTGGTTGTCGTTGTCTCGAGAGCTTTTAAGGGTAGAGTTCTTCCGGAATACGGATATGAAGGGGGTGGGCTTCACCTACAAAGGATTGGGGTTATCCTCGGCGAAGATATGAAAGGACCGAAAGCGCGACTCAGAATGATGGCACTTTTCGGAAAGTATAAGGACCCTCAACAGGTCAAAAAGTACTTCACATCTGTAGTCGAAGAATAACCCGACACCTTGTAGATTGATTTAATAGTCCAGCTTAGAACTTCCCTTTGTTATCAATCAAAGCTCTGATCGGTTCCAAACCGTCTACCGAGCCATGCTCTATAGCAGTTAAGATTGTACCGCCGCCAGAGAAGAAGTAGTATTTAGGATCGTCAACAGCTCGAAGATACTTGCCAGGCAAAAGAACACGGAACTCCTGTAAAGTGTCACCACCACCAAGCATCTTTAAAGCTGATTTGTTTTCGTCGATAGATTGGAATAGTTTAATAGTACCTTCATAAAAATGAGGGGTGAGACCCATTACCGCATTGACGAATATAGAGGCTGACTTACTGATAACTTCCTGGATGGCAGGCTCGTCAAACGATTGAGGAGCTACGTCCAATATATAGTTAAGTTTCGTCTTGCGGGGAAGTGTCTTTATATTTACTATACGGTGCTTGCCCGGCATCTTCCCTTCTAAAGTGTCTGACTCAATTACGAAAGTGGGTTCAATTATTTTGTCTTGGTATTTTTCGCTGAAATCCAAAAACTCTCTTGCCGCTTCTATATCGTCTGCCGAAATCCCTTCGATCTCTAAGTCATATTTCACCGCTAAATAAGCATTGTAAATTACTCCGCCTAAGATCAAATAGTCTACCTTCTCTAATAGAGCGCGTAAAGGTCCGATTTTTGTGTCAAACTTAGAGCCTGCTATGATGGCTAACATAGGATTAATCGGATCAAATATTTTGTTCAGCGACTCTATTTCATTTTGTAGTAAAAAACCAGCATAGGAAGGGAGGTAGTTGGTTACGCCAACTGTTGAAGCGTGAGGCTGCCAAGAACCGAATGCATCGTTAACGTATACATCTGCTAAGCCGGCTAATTGCTGGGATAAATATTTCTGCTCTTCTAAAGACCCCTCTTCTCCGTTAAACCAGCGAGTGTTGGGGAGGTAGATACCATTTATTGCTCCTGAACGAAGCTTCCTTATCTTGAGATTTATTGAGGTGTCTATCCCTACATAACCCCTCTTATCGTAACGATCAAACTCAGGAGTCCAAAAATCGGTGTAGATCTTCTTCCTTAAATAACGTACTATAGGATCTACTGAAGTCGTGTCAGATATGTCAATCTCACCAGTCTTCTTATTGTGCGGCCTTCCAACGTGAGTCATCAAAATTAGTTTGCCACCCTTAGCTAATATATTGAATAGCGTGCCTAAAGTAATATCAATCCTAAATGGATCCTTTATCAAACCATCCTTTACTACGTTGTGGTCAACTCTGACCAATACGACCTTGTCCTTTAAATCAGCGTCTTGGATTTTCGGCAGTTGTCCCAAGATATCGTTCATACTACCTCCGATTTGTTTTTGTAATGTAAAATTGCTTTTACAAATTCGAAGTGAAAGGATTGCAGTTAACTGTCAAGCAAAGAAAACCTTTTTGATTAACTAAGGTTGAAACCCCTCTGAAACTTTTAATAGAGGTAGAAAATTAAGATAAAAGAGAGTGTCTGTTTGATCTTGAAACAGCGCTAAAAGCACATTAATAAGAGGCTTAGTAGAAGCAGTTAGATAAAAAGAGATACTCTTTGTAAGAAAATGCTTGACATCTAAAAGCAATAAACGATCGTTGGCAACGGATAGGGGCTAACCCCTTCCTAAAAACTAACGAAAGAGGAAGTAATTTGTATGTGTAAGGTTGAACGTAAAGCCGACCTGGGAATTTTTTGGATGTCTAACTTCAAGATCAAACTTTTAAACCGTTAACCTAAGTTAACCAAACAAAACTATTACGATGATTTTCATCGACATTAGTATAATAATTCGGAGGAATCTTATGAAGAATGGTTACTTTAAGTATCTATTGTTGTGTTTAGTATTTTTAGCCACAACACTTACCCTCCCAGCAGCAGTAATTTTCTCAGAAGACTTTAATGCTTCTACGAATATTCCTGATGGGTGGACAACCGAGCAGTTGGAAGAAGCACGTCCAGCTGATCGCGCTTGGAGATGTGATAACCCCGGCAATATATCTGTTGGCGGGAATTTTACCGGAAACTTCGCAATGTATGATGGTTATTATGGCGGTTACGTTACCAGTCCAAACGTACGAGCTATATTGACCACACCAGTCATCGACTGTAGTGGCCATGAAAGTATTACTTTAGCTTATGATGTCTATTACTATCATTATTCAAGTAACTATAAAGCAGCTGAAGTCTTAATCAGTACAGACGGTGAAACCTGGACCAGACTGAAAA